>JAJYTJ010000031.1 GCA_021793115.1 Actinomycetes bacterium
CAGCGCACCTCCTCGACCTCGTCGCCCCACAGCTCGACGCGCAGCGGGTGGTCCTCGGTGGGCGGGAACACGTCGAGGATGCCGCCGCGCACGGCGAACTCGCCGCGGCGCTCGACCATGTCGGTGCGGGTATAGGCCGCGCCGACCAGCGCCTGCTCCACCTGCTCCAGGTCCACCCGGTCGCCCACGCGCAGGCTCACGGGTTCGAGCTCGCCCAGGCCCGCGACCACGGGCTGCAGCAGCGCTCGCACGGGGACGACGAGCACGCGGACCGGGCCGGCCGGCCCCGGCTCGTCGCTCGGGTGCGCGAGGCGCCGGAACACGGCCAGCCGGCGCGCCACCGTGTCGGCCCGCGGGCTCAGCCGCTCGTGGGGCAGGGTCTCCCAGGACGGGAGCACCGCGACGTCGTCCTCCGGCAGGTAGCAGCGCAGCGCCGCCGCGAGCTCGTCGCCGTCGCGGCCGGTGGCGGTGACCACGACGAGCGGGCGGGCGTCCTTCGTCGTCACCGCGGCGCCCCCGGCGCGCGCGCCGGCGAGCGCGGCCAGCAGGGGCGCCCGCACACCGGCCGGCGCGACGACGTCGAGCTCGCCGCGCGCGCGGACGTGCGCGAGCGCGCCGGACAGGCCGGGGTCGACGAGCAGGGCGGGCAGCAGGCCGGTGAGGTTCATGGGTCCTCGGGGGTGGGGCGGCAGCACGAAGATCCCGGAATCCGCGAGGACCCGGGGTGCGCCGCCAGTCTACGAGCGGCCGCCGACATGCCCCGGGCAGTCCGTCAGCCCGCGGACGCGCTCCGATCCCACCGGCTGACGCCGGCGGTCTGCCCGACGAGCGTGAAGTCGCGGCGCACCTGCGCGGCGCGGGCGGCGTCGAGCGGCCAGGATGCGGGGTCGGCGGGGAGCAGCACGCCGTCGGCGCCGGCGATCTGGGCGCCGACCGCGGCGCCCCACGCGGCGTTCGAGGCCAGCCCTGCGGCGTCGGCCGAACGCCCGAGCGCCAGGTTCGCGCCGTAGGCGTCCGCGTAGACGTCGCAGCCGTGCGCGACGTCCCTCGTCGCGGCGTCCGCCCACACCAGCTGCGGCGCGAGCCCCCACACGCACTGCTTGCCCGCGGACCACGCGACGACCTCCGCCCTGGAGGACGCCGGCGCGCCGACCGCCTCCCACACCCGCGCGCCCACGACGGCGAGGACCCCGACGACGGCGACCGCCGCCGCGCCCGCGAGCGCGGCGCGCGCGCCGCGCACGGTCACCCTGTTCCAGAGACGTTGCGCGAGGACCCCGACGACGAGCGCGAGGGGCGCCGCCGCCCACGCCGCGTAGTGGTAGTAGAACGAGGCCGACACCGCGAGCACCCCCAGGTGGGCCAGCGCGACGACGGCCCACCATCCCTCGTCGGGCCACTGCCGCGCCGGCGTCCGGAGGCGGACGGCGGCCATGATGGGCACGAGGCCGAGGAGCACGACCACCACCAGCGCGACCATCCAGAGCACCCCTGGCACGCGCCCGTCGGGCGCCCCGAGTCCGGCGAGCGGGGCGAAGGCTGCGCCCCGCTCGCCGATCGAGACCCCCTGCGTCGGGCGACCGAGCTGGGTGACCACGGTCTGCTGCCACATCTGGCGCGGGGCCGCCACGAAGAACGGCAGAGCCACCACCCCGGCGCCCAGCGCCACGCCTCCGGCAAACCGGAGCACGCCGCGCAGCCGGGACCGTGCCGCCACGACGAGCAGCAGCACCGCCACGTCGACGACGGACCAGTACTTCACGGCCAGCGCCAGGCCGAGTGCCGCACCCGCCCACACCTCGAGACGGCGGCCGCGCACCTGCAGCAGGCCCAGGGCGACGAGCAGGCCGAGGTTGATGGCCGGCTCGAGCAGCACGGTGCGCTCCGCCGATGCGGCGGCGCCCCACGCGGCGTAGCCCAGGCCCCCGACGAGCATCGCGACCCGGCCGTAGGGCCGAAGCAGCCGCACGACGAGAACCGCATTGACGGCCCCGAGCCCGACGACGGCGACCCGCGCCGCCGCGAGCCTCACGGCGTCGTCGCCGCCGGAACCCCACCCCGCGAACGGGAGCATGGCCAGCAGCACGCCCGGCGGGTGGAGGAACACGAAGTCCCGGTACGGGAGCTGTCCGGAGGCGAGCGCCCGCGCCCCGAGGAAGGCCACGCCGTCGTCGTACTCGCGCTGCGCCGTCAGGGCGCCGGCCCACGCGAACGGCACGGCACGGACCACGAGCGCCGCCAGCGCGACCGCGAGGTAGGAAGGCCACGATCGGGCCGCGCGCGCCACCGGCACCGCGCCCACCTGCATCAACGCGTGCCCCATGGCTTCCGAGGCTAGGAGGCGACGGCGCCCGGGAAGCGCCTTTTGGGACGATTTCACCCGTTCTTGACGTCGTGGATGCCGGCGTCCACGCCCGCCAGCAGCTCGTGCAGGTCCGCGACGACCGCCTCGATGTACGGCGTGCGCAGCAGCGAGTTGTGGTCGCTCGGGACGTCGTGCACCGTGGCGTTCGGCATGAGGTGCTGCCACAGCGCGGCAGGGTCGCCGTTGTCGGCGGTCCGGTAGGCCAGCATCGGCGCGGCCCACGGCCGGGGCCGGTGGCGGCGGGCGACGAGCCCGGCCTGGCGGAACGCCAGCTTGTGGCGCGCCTCGACACGCGAGGGGACGAGCCCGGCGGCCGGCAGCAGCGCAGCCCGGGCGACGGCCTTGGCCGCCTGCACCGCACGCCCGCGGCGGCCCGGACCGATGTACATCGGGTCCACCATGAAGTCGGCGAAGCTCTGCCCCGCAGTCCCGGTCGCGGCGCTGCCGACGAACATCGGGTCGAGGATCACCGCGAGCACCCGCTCGCCCTGCTCCTCCAGGCGTCGCCCGATCTCCAGCGCGAGCATCGCACCCAGCGAGTGGCCGACGAGCACGTACGGCCCCGCCGGCTGCAGCCGGCGGATCGCCGCCAGGCGCGTGCGCACCATGGCACGCACCGACCACTGCGCCGGCGCATGGCGCTCGAACCCGCGGGTCTGGAGCACCACCACGGGATCCTCGGTGTCGAGCAGGGCGGCGAACGGTACGAACGCCACCGTCGACTGCGCCGCACCCGCGATGCAGAACACGGGGCGCCCGGAGGTGCCCGGGCGCGTCTCGACGACGGTGGCGGGCCAGCGCGCCGAGCCGCGCGGCGTCCCGGCCCCCCCGAGCAGCGTCGCGAAGTCGCCCAGCGTCGTCGCACGCGTGAAGTCCGACGCGAGCAGCACGGCCCCGAACGACTGCTCGACGCGCACGAGCATCTCCTCGACCGCGAGCGAGTCGCCGCCCAGGGCGTAGAAGTCGTCCGCACGTCCCACGGCCTCGACGTGCAGCACCTGCCCCCAGATCTCCGCGAGCGAGGTCTCCACCGGTCCGACGGGGGATTCGTACCGGCGTGCCGGGACCGGCGGCAGGTTGACCCGGTCGATCTTCCCGCCGGCGTTCCGGGGCAGCTCCCGCAGCGGCACGATGTGGGCCGGCACCATCCAGGACGGCAGGCGCGAGGCGACGAACGCCCGCAGCTCGGCGACCGACGCCGTGCGTTGCCCCTGGCGCGGCACCACGTACGCCACCAGCGCGATGACGTCGTTCTCCGTCACCGCGATCACGGCGGTCTCGGCCACGCGACCCGAGGCCAGCAGCGTCGCCTCGATCTCGCTCGGGTCGACGAGATAGCCGCGGATCTTCACCGCGGCCTCCTTGCGACCCATGAGCCGCAGCAGGCCGTCCGCGTCGAGCACCCCGACGTCGCCCGTGCGCAGGTCCCAGCGCCCGTCGTCGCGCCGCCGGAACTTCGCGGCCGACCGCTCGGGGTCGTGCCAGTACCCGCTGGCCAGCAGCGGGGTGGCGACCACGAGCTCGCCGGGCTCGCCCGGCGGCAGCGTGCGCCCCTCGTCGTCGACGACACGCAGCGAGCGCCAGATGGCCGCGCGGCCCGCCGGCACGGCCCCCTCGGCGACGGGCACGGCCGCCGGCATGATCAGGTAGGACAGCGCCCCGCCCTCCGACGAGCCGAGGGACTGGACGAAGACACCGTCCGGCGCCTGGTGCGGCCGGAAGGCCGTGACGTCCTGCCCGTAGAGCGCCTCCCCGGCGGAGAGGACGATCCGCAGGTCGGGCAGCACGTCGTCGGCGGCCATCGTCCGGTGCAGGGCCCGCAGCATGGACGGGGTGGCCGAGAGGATGGTCGTGCGGGTGGTGCGCAGCCACGCGACGAAGCCGGCGGCGCCCGTGTCGCGGGGGTCGCACATCTCGAGCGTGACGCCCCACGCGAGCGCGACGAGCGAGCCGAGCATGCCGGCCGCGAAGTTGATGGGGAACGACGCCGACATCCGGTCGCCGAGGCGGTAGCCGAACTGCTCGCCGATCGCCAGGCTGTCGCCGGCGATGAAGCGCTGGTCCCAGACCACACCCTTGGGCAGCCCGGTCGAGCCGGACGTGAAGACGATGACGCCGGTGCGCTCGGGCGGCACGGGCGCAGGCCGCGCGCCCGCCGTCGCCGCCACCTCGGCCGGCGAGCGCACCTGCGTCGGGAGCCCGGCGACCACCTCGGCGGCCAGCTCGCGGTTGTCCTCGTCGGCCAGCAGCAGCGTGGCCCCCGCGACCTCGAGGATGGTACGAATGCGCGGCACCGGCACCAGCCGGTCGAGGACGACGATCGGCCGGCCGCTGCGGATGACGCCGAGGTCGGTCACCAGCGCGGCCGCGTCGCAGCCGGTGAGCACGGCCACCGGCCCCTGGTCGCCCGCCAGGTCCTGCAGGCCACGAGCGAGGGCGGCCGAGCGCTCGTCGAGCTCCCGGTACGTCAGCACCGCGACGCCGTCGTTCACCGCCGGCTCGTCGGGCACGGCCGCCGCCACCGACTCGAAGAGGGCCGCGTACGAGGGCATCGCTGCGGCGTCGCGGCCCGCGGCACCCCCGTGCAGGGCGGTCAGCGGTTCGGCGGTCGCGGGGGCGGTCCGGTCCATGCGTCGAAGGCTAGGCGAGCGGGGGCAAAACGGACATCGCGGGCGCCGGATTTCGCCCCGTGCCACCGGTCGTCCGGCGGTCTGGTGACCGACGACCCGTCGCGCCAGGCCGACGTCAGCCGCCCACCGCGGCACCGCGTCGACCACACTGCGGCCATGGCGCGCATGGCCGTGGCCGGCAACGCCTCGATGACCGCGTTCGCACGCGAGCACGGCGTCCGCCAGGCCACGTGCGGCAAGCTCGTCGTGGCGACGACCCCGGCCGAGGTGGCGCTCCTGGCGTCCCTCGCGCAGCGGGGCGCCGCGAACGGCATCGAGGCGGTGCAGGCCTCGTCGCAGGAGGCGCGCTCCCTCGAGCCCCGGGTTCGCGTGCTGGCGGCCCTGCGTGTGCCCGGCACCGGGATCGTGGACGACGTGGGCATCTGCGACGTGCTCGCCGACCAGGTGCGGTCCGGCGGTGGACCGGTGCGGTTCGGGCGGTCGCTCGTGGGTGCGCGGACCGTCCCGGGTGGCGTGGTGGCCACGCACGCCGAGACCGGCCGGGCGGGCGAGGCCGAGGACCAGCCCGGCGATGCGCTCGCGGTGTGCGGCGGGCTGCACGCCGACTGCCTGGCGCGGGCCCCTCGTCCCCGGCGCGCAGGAGGTGCTGCGGTCGCTGTCCCGCCGACGATTCGCCGCGTCGCTCGCGCGGAGGGTCCCCGGCGTCACGGCCGACGACCTGGTGCCGGAGCCCGTGGGCGCCCGCGCCCAGGCGCTCGCGCGGGACGGCCGGCTCGTCGACGACTCCCTCGTCCGCACCGCGCCGCGGCAGGCGCACGTCATCAACGCGCCGTCCCCCGCCGCGACCGCGGCGCTGGAGATCGCCCGCTGCCTCGTGTCCCAGGTCGACGCGGTCCTCGGCGCCTGACGCCGTCAGCGGCGGCGCCCGCTCGCCGCGGCGTACACGGCCTCGTAGTCGTCGACCACCCGGTCCCACGTGAACGCCGCCACAACGGCGCGGCCGGCGGCGGCCATCCGGCGGGCCGCCGCGACGTCCGTCACCACGAGCCGCAGGGCCCGCGCCAGCGCGGCGGTGTCCAGCGGGTCGACGACCAGCCCGTCCACGCCGTCGGTGACGAGGTCGGCCGGACCGCCGCGGGACGTGACGACGAGCGGGGCGCCCGACCGCCATCCCTCGAGCACCACGATGCCGAACGCCTCGACGCGGCTGGGGACCACCACCGCCAGGGCGCCTGCCATCGCCGCAACCACCGCGCCGCGGTCGAGCCGGCCCGGCAGGTGCAGCGGCACGCCGAGCTCGCGAGCGCGGGCCGCGAGCGCCCCGCGCTCCGGGCCGTCGCCGCCGATGACGAGCGCGACATCGGGCAGGCCCGCGGCAGCGAAGGCCTCCAGCAGCAGGTCGAAGCCCTTGGTGCGCACCAGCCGACCGACCGCCAGCAGGTAGCGCTCCGGCAGCCTGATCTCGCCGGCCGGCTCCGCCCGGTCCACGCCGTTGGGCACCACCACGGCACGGCCGGGCGCGAGCGCGAACCGTCGTTCCAGGTCCTGCACGACGTGCGGCGAGCAGCCCGTGACCGCGTCCGCGCGCCGCAACGCGGTGACGAGTGCGCGCCGCAGCAGCGCCGACCGGCCGAACACGTCGTCGGCGTCGCCGGACGTCTCCCCGTGGGACGACACCACCAAGCGACGGCGCGACGCCGCCGCGACCGCGGTGGCCCACGCGCCGTTCGGCCCGAAGCACTGCACGTTGAGCAGGTCGGGCCGGTCCGCGCGCAACGCCCGGCGCCAGGCCCACCACGCCGCCGGGGCGCGCCGAAGGAAGTGCGCGAGCGAGCCGATGCTGCGGGCGGGCATCGGCGTCGGCAGCCGCCGGACCGTCACCCCGTCGACGACGTCCGGCGCATCGACGTCGCCACGGTCCACCACCCACACGACGACGTCGTGGCCGCGGGCACGCAGACCTGAGGCGACGTGCCGCACGTGCTCCTCGACGCCGCCGACCTGCGGGGCGAACGAGCTCGCCACGAGCGCGACGCGCGTCATGCGCAGTTCCCGGCGTGGGGTGCCACCATGCCCGCCACCACCTCCCGTCGTCGGGCGCCATCGTAGGTGGGAGGGCGCGAGCCGCGGCCGACGCCGTGGCGGATCACCCGCCCCCGGCCGGGTGATCCCGTGCCGCGCGAACCCGCACGGCGGCACCCGGCTCCACAATGGCGGCATGCCGCGCCTCGTCCTCGCCACTCTCGCGGCGTCCGTGCCGATGGGCCTTCAGGTGTACGAGCGGGAGGTCTCGCAGCGCGCGCAGGCCGCGCTCGGCGGCGGCGCCGACGTGTCGACGTGCGTCACGCGGACCCTGCGCTCACCGTTGCCGGGCGACCGGCGCGTGCCGGGCTGGCTGCTGCGCACGGCACCGCCGGCCGTGCGCCGCGCCGCCGGCGCGCTGCTCTACGGGCGGGCGACGGCCGTGCACCGGATGGGGTTGTCCCTGCCACCGGCTCGCGTCCCCGAGATCCTCACGATCCACGACACCGTCGCCTGGCGCTTTCCGGACGAGACACCACCCGAGCCTTTCGCGGCGACGGACGCCCGGCGCGCGGCCGCGGTCATCTCGGTGTCCCGGTTCGCCGCCGACGACGTCGCCGAGCGGCTCGGCCTGGACCACGTCCACGCCATCCCGAACGGGGTCGACGAACGGTTCTTCGACGCCACCCCGCTCGACGCCGCAGCGTTGGCGGCTCTCGGCGTCGTCGGGCCCTACGTGCTGCACGCGGGCGGATCGACGCTGCGCAAGAACCTCGAGGGGCTGGCCGCGGCGTGGCCCTCGGTGCGGTCGGCCGTGCCAGGGGTCACGCTGGTGCTCGCCGGTCCGCCCTCGTCGCGCCGGGACGCGCTCTTCGGGTCCCTGCCCGGCGCGGTCCGGGTCGGCCGGGTGCCCGACGAGATCGTCCCCGGCCTCGTCGCGGCGGCCGCCGCGGTCGCAGTGCCCTCGCTCTACGAAGGTTTCGGCCTGCCCGCGCTCGAGGCGATGGCGGCCGGCGTGCCCCTCGTCGCCGCGAACCGCTCGTCGCTCCCGGAGGTCGTCGGCGACGCCGGGACGCTGGTCGAGCCCGACGGTACCGCGCTCGCCGAAGGCCTGGTGCACGCGTTGCGGCGTGACGGCGAGGTCACGGCCGCCGTGGAGCGCGGCCGCGCGCGCGCCCGCCGGTTCTCCTGGGACGTCAGCGCCGCGCGCCACGCCCAGGTGTGGCGCAGCGTGCTGGGCTGCTAGACGACGCCGACGTCGCTCGCCGCGCGGCGCCTCCCGGCACCGCGCGGGGTGTCACGGATGCGCCGTGCCGGGACGCCGACGTAGACCCCGCCGGGCGGGCAGCTGTGCGTGACCACCGCGCCCGCACCGACGACGCAGTCGTCGCCGATCGTCACGCCAGGCAGCACGATCGCCCGCGCGCCCAGCCACACCTGCGCCCCGATCGTCACCGGTCTGGCCACCGGCGGCCCGTACGCGAGGTCCGACTCGGGACCACGCATCTCGTGCTCGCTGGTCAGCACGGTCACGCCGGCGGCCAGCAGCGAGAAGTCCCCCACCACGACGTCGGCCTCGCAGTCGAAGTAGGCGTCGTCGTTGACGAAGCAGCCGCGGCCCAGCGTCAGCGTGGCGCGGCCCCGGACCTTGATCCCCGGCTCGATGACGGTCCCCGGTCCGGCGACGAGCGTGCCGTGGCGCAGCACGCTCGTCCGCTGCTCGCCGGTGAGCAGCGGCAGGTTGGCGAGGCCGTTGAGCACGGCCCGCCGCCGAGGAGTGGTCATCACACGTCCCTTCGCCCGACGCCGTGGGCACCGATGTCACGAAGGTTGCGCATCGCACCTGTGCGAACCAGGTCACCGCACGCAGTTCACCCGCGTGCTGCGCAGGTTCACCCGCTCTGGGACGGTATGACCCGAGATGCCGGATATCGTCGTGCCGTGCCAGCCTCGTCAACCCCGGCGATCCGCGTCGCCGGGCTCGGGAAGACCTACCGGATCGGGACGGACGGCGACACCGCGTCGACCGCCGCCGAGGCCTTCGTGCGCTGGCTGCGCAACCCGACGCAGCGGCACTGGACCACGTTCGACGCCCTCGAGGACGTCTCGTTCGAGGTGCCGCAGGGCGAGGCCGTCGGCATCGTCGGCCGCAACGGCGCCGGAAAGTCCACGCTCCTGAAGGTCCTCACGCGGGTCACGGCGCCCACCCGGGGACGGGTCGAGCTCACCGGCCGGGTCGGCAGCCTGCTCGAGGTCGGCACCGGGTTCCACCCCGAGCTGACGGGGCGCGAGAACATCTACCTCAACGGCGCGCTGCTGGGCATGACCCGGGCGGAGATCAACCGGCGGTACGACGAGATCGTCGACTTCTCCGGTGTCGAGAAGTTCCTCGAGACCCCGGTCAAGCGCTACTCGTCGGGCATGTACGTGCGCCTGGCGTTCGCGATCGCGGCGCACCTCGAGACCGAGATCCTGCTCATCGACGAGGTGCTCGCGGTGGGCGACGCCGAGTTCCAGCGTCGGTCGCTCGGCAAGATGCGGGACGCCGCGCGCAGCGGCCGCACCGTGCTGTACGTCAGCCACCTGCTGCACACCGTGCGCGACCTGTGCACGTCGGCGATCCTGCTCGAGCACGGCCACCTGACGTACGCCGGGAGCGTCGACGCGACGCTCGACGCCTACCAGCACAGCTTCGCCACGTTCGCCGAGCGGCAGAGCGATCCCGCGAACCGCCCCGGGCTCGGCCTGCTGCGGTTCGCGGACGTGTCCGTGGCGAAGGAGAACCTGCGCTCCGGGGACGACATCGTGGTCGACTACGCCATCGGGACCGACGACGACCTGCCCGGCGAGTACTACGTCTCGGCCCACGTCACCGACGAGGGCGGCGCCACGATCGTGCAGTGCGACTCCCGGCTCGTCGGCTACTGGCTCACCCCCAAGAAGCCGCACGACGGGCGCCTGGCGATCCGCAACCTGTGGCTGAAGCCGGGCCGGTACAGCGTCGACATGTTCGTCTGCACGTCGACCGGGGTGCAGGACATGTGGGAGGCCGCCGGCCGCTTCGACGTGCGCCCGGAGCTGCCGTACTCGCACTCGGTGTCCGGTGACGGGATGAACCGGGGCGCCGTCTTCGCCGACTTCGACTACAGCGAGCTGCCGTGACCACCACCACGATCGTCCTGCCCCCCGGTCGCCTGAACCTGCCGCGATGGGCGGAGCTCTGGCGCAGCCGCGAGGTCGCGTTCCGCATGGCGCAGCGCGACATCATCGTCCGCTACCGCCAGACCATCCTCGGCATCGGCTGGGTGATCCTGCAGCCGCTGATGTCCGCGGGTGTGTTCACGCTGGTGTTCGGCCGCGTCGCAGGGTTCCAGAACGGGGTGCCGATCCCGTTCTTCCTCTTCTCGCTCGCCGGCACGCTCATCTGGACGGTGTTCAGCGGGACGTTGGGACGTGCGGCGTCCGCGATGGTCGGCAACCAGTCGCTCGTCTCCAAGGTGTACTTCCCACGCCTGCTCGTCCCGCTGTCGACCATCGCGTCCGTGCTGCTCGACTTCGTCGTCGGGCTCGTCCTGGCCGTCGCCATGCTCGTCGTCTGGCGGATCAACCCCGGCTGGCCGGTGCTGCTCGTGCCGGTCTGGACGCTGCTCGCGGCGATGTTCGGGCTCGGCCTCGGGGTCGCCGCCTCGGCCCTCATGGTCAAGTACCGCGACGTCGGCTACGTGCTGCCGTGGGTGACGCAGGTGCTGCTCTACGCCAGCCCGGTCGCCTACCCGCTGAGCCGGGTCCCGGAGTCGGTCCGCTGGCTGTTCGAGATCAACCCGGCCACGTGGTTCCTCGAGTCCTTCCGGTGGTCGCTCACCGGCATGGCGGCGCCCCCGGTGTGGCAGATGGCCGGCTTGGCGATCGGCGGCCCGGTGGTGCTGTTCCTCGGGGTGCTGTGGTTCCAGCGCTACGAGCGCGAGTTCGCGGATGTCATCTAGCCCCGAGCCCCGGGTGACGGTCGTGGTGGCCACCAACCGTGGCGGACCGTACCTCGCTGCGGCGCTCGACTCCGTGCGCGCCCAGACGATGCCCGAGTGGGAGCTGGTGATCGTCGACGACGGAGCGCCGCCGGACGTGGCGGCCGCGCTCGACGCCGCCATCACGGGAGACCCCCGGATGCGCGTCCACCACCAGGCGAACCACGGCCTGTCCGTGGCGCGCAACGTCGGCGCCGCGCTCGGCCGCGGCGACCTCGTGTCCTACCTGGACGACGACGACGTGTGGCACCCCGACCGGCTGCGGCTGCAGGTGGCGGCGCTCGACGCCGCCCCCGGCGCGTTGCTGTGCTACTCGTCCGCCTGGACGATGGATGCCGACGGCCGCCGGCTCGACGTGCCGTGGCTGCCGACCGGCCTGCCGCGCAGGCCGTATTTGCGGGGCGACGTCGACCTGCCGCGGATCGTCACCATGACGATGCGACGCGACGCGGTGCTGGCGTACGGCGGCTTCAACCCGTCGTTCCGGTACTGCGAGGACGACGAGTTCATCCTGCGGATGATGCTCCACGGCGAGCTGACCTCGGTGCCCGACGAGCTCGTCGGCTACCGACGCCACGCCGACAACGCGTCCGGGACCAACCCCGTGCTGCGGCAGCTCACCGGCGAGCGCATCCGGCTGCTGCAGCTGTGGGCCGCCGAGGCCTCCGGAGACACGGCGCGCGTCCGTGACCTCGCCGTCAACCTGGACCGCTTCCGACGACGCCTGGCCGACTACTCCGCGAGCGAGGCCTTGGCGTGGGCCCGCCACGGCCGGCTCGGCCGGTCCGCCGCCGAGCTGGCGCGCGGCGTGCGCTTCTCGCCTCGCGGCACCGCCCGCACCGTCGGCACCAAGGTCACCTCGCTCGTGCGCCGGGCGGCACGCTAGATGCGCTCGGCGCCGTCGGCTCCGAGGTGGCGGTCCAGCGCGGCGCGGAGCAGCTCGTCCGGGTGCAGCCCCTCGTCGACGGCGGCCCGGCCCCGGCGGCCGTCCTTCCAGTGCGTGGTGACGTCCCAGAAGTGCCGGTAGCCGAGCACCGGTGGGGTGACGACCTTGACGCCCTGCACGTCGTGCACCTGCAGCTGGGCGCCGTCGGGAAGCCGCGGCGGCACCGCGCACCACTTGGTCGAGCACGCGGGGCCCGTGGCATCGACCCAGGCGGCGTCGGCATGCCGCGGCAACCGGCCGTCGTCCGCCGGGCCGGCGTGCACCCAACGGCCGTGATAGCTCACGACGCCGTACCGGCTGCGCGCCGCGTGCTCGTACACCGACGAGCCGTCCGTGGCGAGCACCAGCTCGTCGACGTCGGCGTTGAGGAAACCTGCGGCGTGCCGCAGCAAGCGCCATCGGGCGTGCTCGAGCGCGCCGTACTGCGCGTAGTCCGAGTCCCACGGCAGCCCCGGGCCGCCCTGCGGGCCGTACGGGAACGACCAGTCGACGACGACGGCCACGTCGATGCCGGCCACCCCGGCGATCGTGTCGAGCAGCGCCTCCACGGTGTACGACTGCGACCCGTTGTCGTACACGACCACCGCGTCGGTGCCGTGCGCCGACGCGTGGTACCGCGCCCAGTCGCGCACCCAGGCGAGCTCGTTGTCCCGGGACAGCGTCATGAGCGCGCGCCGGCCGGCGAAGAGCGCGGCCAGGTCGGCGCCCACCGGCACCGCGTAGCGCCGGCCGGCGAGCGTCAGCTCGAGCGGCGACCCGCCCGCGCGGCCGAGGTCGCACCGGTGGGCCCGGTCCAGCTCGACCGAACGGGCGGCGACCTGGTGCCCGCCGACCGTCACCGCCGCGGCACGCAGCGGCCCGGCGAGGTCCAGCAGGGGCGGCCCGACCGCCACCGTGCGCCCGTCGGCGGCGAAGACGTCGAAGAAGAGCGTCGAGGCGTCGTACCGCTCGGCGTAGTCCGGTCCGCGCAGCGCGACCGGCCGAGGCGGCGTCCGCTGCGGCCCGTCGGGTGCCAGCACCACGGCGGCGGGCCGGACGACGGCCGCGACGGCGGCACGAGCCCTACGCATCACGCGCCAGGGCTCGCGACGCCCGGGCCGCCGCGAGCACTCCCGCGGCAGAGCCGGCGACACTGGCACCCGAGCGGAGCAGACCGTTGCCGACGCCCCGCAGCATGGAGCCGTCCTCCGGCCGCACCCGGCGCAGCGCACGCGCGGCGTACCCGAGGTGCCGGCCGACGTCGCGGACGGCCGCGCCGGCGTACCGCCGCACGTGCGGGTCGCGCCAACCCAACGTCGTCGTCAGGAGCACGACATGGTTGCGCTGCCCGTAGTAGGTGTAGCGCAGGTCGAACCGGCGGCCGCGCGCGTACTGCCCGGCGACGTGCTCGACCACCGCGCCCGGGACGAAGAGGATCCGGTAGCCCGCGTGACGCATCCGCAGCTGGATGTCCGTCTCCTCACGCAGGCACGTCCCGGGGTAGAGGTCCCGGATGCCGCCCAGCTCGGCGACCACCGCGGCGCGCACCGACATGTTGGCACCCAGCAGGTGGTCCACGTCGACGTCCCGCCCCGGGTCCGCGGCGAAGAACCCGGTGAGCGTCCCGTCGCGGCGCAGCAGCCCGATCTCGGCGACACCCTCCGCCTCCTCGCCCGCCTGGCCGTTGACCGCCCGGCCCCCGACCGCGGCGACCCGTGGGTCGTCGTAGCGGGCCAGGATCGCGGCCAGCCACCCGGGGTCGGCGTACGCGTCGTCGTCCACGAAGGCGACGACGTCGCTGCGGACGGCCGCCATGCCGATGGCGCGGGATGCCGCCGTGTGACCGCGGCCCAGGTCGTTGCGCAGGTACCGCACGCCCGGGAAGCCGGCGACGACGTCCCGCGTCCGCGCATCGGGCGACGAGTCCACCACGACGACCTCGTCCGGCCGCCGCGTCTGCGATCCCAGGCGGTCCAGGCACGTGCGGACGTGCTCCGGACGGTTGTACGTCGCCACGACGACGGCGGCCGTCGACGGCGGGACCACAGGCATGCGCCCAGTATCGTGGCGCGTACCCCGATCTCCGGGTGGTCTGCGTAGGTTTCACCCGGTTCTGCCGGCCCGTTCCACAGCCCGTGGCGCGACGATCGGAGGGACAGGCCGGCGGTCGCCGTGCCGCCGCGAGGCGCCGAGGGGATGGCCGGATGCGTGCACGGGGAGCGGTCGCGCTGGCCGTCGCCGCCGTCCTCGCGCTCGCGGGCTGCTCGGCCGGCACGGCCGCGTCACCCGCCACCACCACCGTCACGCCCGCCGGCACCGGACCCGTCACCGGTCCGGTCCCCTGGACCACGGCGACCACCGGTGACCGGTTCGTCGTGCGGCTGGACGTCCCCGCGCCGTCGCTCGCCGGCAACCTGCTGCGCGACCCCGCCGACCGCTGGGTCGTCGTCACGCTGCCGCCGTCCTACTTCACGTCGGGCACGCGCTACCCGGTGGCCTACTTCCTCGAGGGCATCGGAACGCCGGCGGGGCAGCTCGCACCGTCCCGTGCCTCGTTCGCGGGTCAGATGCAGGCACCCGGCGGCCGGGAGTTCATCGTGGTGGAGGCCGACGGCATCGACAGCCTCGGCGCGAACTTCTACGCGAACTCCCCCGTGGGCGGCGACATGGCCGACTTCGTCGCCCACGACCTCGTCGCGGCGATCGACGCGACCTTCCGCACGCTGCCCACGCGGACCGCGCGGGTGCTGGCCGGCTTCTCGATGGGCGGCCTCGGGACGCTCAACATCGGCCTGGCGCGCCCCGACGTCTTCGGCTCGCTCTACGCGCTGTCGCCGCCGCTGGCCACCCCCCAGACGGACCTCGCGACCCTCGGCATCGACGCCGGGACGAACGACTCCTACGCGGCGTCGTTCTCGCCGGACCCAGCGGCCACCGCCCGGCCGTTCGCCCGCACGCTGCGGCCGGGCGTGCCCGCCGGCCAGCAGGACCCCGCCGTCGTCGCCGCCTACGAACGGGGCATGGGCGACCTGTCGCAGAAGGTCGCGGCCTATCTCGCCCAGCCGTACCGGTTGTCGCACATCCGGCTCTCGTACGGCCAGTGGGACGGCTACGCGTTCATCCCCGTGGGCTGCACCTACCTCGCCGGGCTGCTCGCCGCCGCCGGGATCCCGCACTCGCTGCGCACGTTCCCCGGACCGCACACCATCGACCAGGGCTTCCTCGACTCGGACTTCGTGGCCTACGTCTCGCAGCAGATCGCCGGGGCGGGGTGACCGCGGATGAGCGCCCGGACTCGGTGGACGACGAACCCGGCGGACTGCGCGCGGCAGAGGGGAGGACCGCGGTGAACGCGCGGCTCGTGCACGTCATCACGCCCGGGGACCACTACTCGCCGCGCACCGGCAGCGCGGTCCCCACCGTGGTGCACGGCCTGTCCGGCGCCACCCCCGCCGGCGCGCCGCGGCCCGCCGTCGTCGTCGCCCGCGGGACCTACACGCCGCGGTACGACAGCGCCGAGGTGCTGGAGTACGAGCAGGAGGCCGAGCGACGCAGGGACCGCTACACGGATGCCGCGCGCGCCCGCCTCGGTCTGCCGCGCACGGGGGCGCAGCACGCGTGGGCCGCCGCCCTGGCGGCGCAGCACGACTGGCCGCCGGGCCACGTGCTGCTGCACAACGCTCCGCAGGCGGTGCCGCTCGTGGACACCACCCGGCACATGCCGGTGCTCTACGCCCACAACCAGCTGCTGCGCACGTACTCGCAGCGCGAGGCGGGCCGCACGCTGGAGAACGCCGGCCGGATCGTCTGCGTCAGCGCCTACCTCGCGGCGGCGACGGCAGACCGGCTGCCGCCGTCGTTGCGTGGGCGGGTGCGCGTGGTGGGCAACGGTGTCGACGCCGTCGCCTTCGCCGCGGCGCCGCGCCCGCCGCGCGGATCACAGCTGCGCGTGGCGTACCTCGGCCGCGTGGTGCCCGACAAGGGCGTCCACGTGCTGCTCGAGGCGCTCCGGCTGCTGGACCGCCGCGACGTCACGGTGACGGTCGTGGGGCGCCCGGGCTTCGCCGGGGACGCGCCGACCACCGACTACGAGGCCACGCTGCGTCGGCAGGCACGGGACGTGCCGGGCGGCGTGAGCTTCGCGTCGTTCGTGCCGCGTCCGGACCTGCCACCGCTGCTGGCGCGCCAGGACGTCGTCGTGGTGCCCTCGGTGTGGCCCGAGCCGTTCGCGCTCGCCGCGCTCGAAGGGATGGCGGCGGGCGCCGCGGTGGTCGCCTCCGACATCGGCGGCATCCCCGAGGCGGTCGGCGCCGCGGGGATCCTCGTGCCGCCCGGCGACGCCCGCGCGCTCGCGGATGCGCTGCGGACCTTGGCCGACGACCCCGGGGCGCTGGCCGGTGCGCAGCAGCGCGCGCGTGAGCATGCCCGCGGGCGCACCTGGGCCACCGCCTGGTCGGCGCTGGACCGTGAGCTGAACGACCGATGACCGGCTCGCCGACCGTCGGCGTCGTCGTCGCGACCAACCGGCACGGCCCGTACCTCGCCGAGGCGCTGGCGTCCGTCGCGGCCCAGACGTACCCCGCGATCGACCTCGTCGTCGTCGACGACGGGTCGCCCGACCCCGACGCGGTGCGCCGCACGGCCGCACACGCAGGCGCCCGCCTGCTGCGGCTGGACCCCTCGGGGGTGTCGGCGGCCCGCAACGCGGGCGTGGACGTGGTGGCCGGCGAGCTGCTCGTCTTCCTGGACGACGACGACCGTTGGCACCCCGAGCGCATCGCACGCCAGGTGGAGTCGCTCGCGACCCGGCCGGAGGCGGTCGTGAGCTACTGCGGCATGCGGACGATCGACACGGGCGGCCGCGAGCTCGCACCCGCCGACCAGCGGCAGGTCGTCGACGAGCACGAGGTGCTGCGCCGCCGGACGGGCATCATGGCGCCGAACCTCATGATCCGGCGCGCCGTCTTCGACGTGCTCGGCCGCTTCGACCCGGCGATCCGTTACGGCGAGGACCTCGACCTCGTGATGCGCGCCGCCCTCGCAGGCCCGTTCGTCTTCGTCCCCGGGGCGCTCGTCGAGTACCGCGCCCACGGCGCCAACGCCACGGGCGACTACCGGCGCCTGGCGCTCGGCGTGAGGGCGGTGCTGCATGCCCACCTCGCCGCTGCACACGCGGCCAGGCGCGAGGACCTCGTCGCGGACGTCCGCGAGAGCCTCGACGCGCACGCACGCTGGATCGCATGGTCGTCCCTGCGGGCCGCGCGGCGGGACGTCGGGGCCGGCCGCTGGGGCGCCGCCATCGCCGAGCTGGGCTGGGCCGCGATGCACGCCCCGCAGGCGCCGCTGGCGTGGGTGCGCGGCCGCCGCCGGGCCGCGAGGACCAGGGGCACGCCATGACCGTGGCCGGGCCTCTGGTCAGCGTCGTCATCCCCGCATACCAGGCCGAGGGGTGGGTCCGGGTGGCGCTCGAGTCCGTCGCCGGCCAGCTGCCTCGCCGCGGCGAGCTCGAGGTCATCGTGGTCGACGACGGGTCCGAGGACGGCACCGCCGAGACCGCACGACGGGCGATCGACGAGCTGGGGCTCGACGGCACGGTCGTCCGCCTGCCCCGCAACGAGGGGGTGAGCGCCGCCCGGAACACGGGATGGCGAGCCGCCCGTGGGCCGTGGGTGCAGTTCCTCGACGCCGACGACGTCCTGGCGCCCGCGAAGCTCACCACCCAGCTCGCGGTGGCCGCCGACACCGACGCCACGTGCGCCGTGGTGTACTCGCCGTGGCAGAGCCTCGACCAGGTCGACGGCACGTGGGCACCTCGTGGCGACGTCGTCCGTTCGGCCATCGAGGACCCGATCCGTGACATCCTCGGCGACGTCGCCTTCGGCTACGTCGGCCCCTGCCTGGTGCGTCGGGCCGCCGTGGCGGCCGTCGAGGGGTTCGACGCGACGAAGTCCCTCGGGGAGGACCTCGACCTCATGCTGCGCCTCGCCGTGGCCGGCTGGGGCTTCCGCAAGGCCGACTCGGCGGTGCCGCTGTTCTTCTACCGCAGCACGCCGAACTCGCTGTGGCGCCGTGCCGCCGCCTCCGACACGGCCGCCCTGGCCGGCCGGATGCGCACGGTCGCCGACGCCGAGGGCTACCTGAGGCGGGCCACCGGCCGCCGGCCGGCACGCCGGACCCGGCTGGCGCTCGCCTGGCACTACGTCGCGACCTACCAGTCCGCCCGTCTCCTGGATCCGCGGCTCGCCCGGGAGGCCCGCTCACGTGCTGCCGCGCTGCACCTGCACGGCGCGCCGGCGAACGCCCCTCGGTCCGCGCGCCTGCTCGCTCCGCTGGTCGGTCTCGGCGCCGCGCTCGGCCTGCACGAGCGGCTGCGGACGCTGGTCCCCCCGCGCGCCTAGTTCAGCTCCGGGCGGGCCCGATCACAGTTCGAGCAGGGCCTTGCTGACGACGAAGGCTTCCGCGGCCTCGGCCCGGCACTCCATGCCACGCAGGCGCATCAGCCCGAGGAACGTGTCCTCGCGCCACCAGTCGCGCCCGGCCTGCGACGGGAAGCATCGGTCGAGGAGCGTCACCTTGCGGCGCGCCGTCTCCTCGTCGAGCCCCACGTACCACGACGGACGGCCGAGATCCCCGTCCCACTTCGGGATCTCGTACTCCAGGACCAGGGCGTCACGCCACACGGTGGGGGTCAGCTCGGCGACGAGCCGGTGGTCCTGGTGGGCGTCGTCGCGTCGCGGGCAGAAGACCACGTCCGGCCGGATGTCGCGTGCGAGCACCTCGAGGGCCTCCTTCACCTCGTCCCAGTGCGCCGGGAGGCGCCCGTCCGGCAGGCCGTGCAGGCGGGTGGCCGCGCCGGGGACGAACGCCCGTGCCGCCGCCTGCGCCTCGGTGTGCCGCTCCGGGCTGCCGGTGAGCACGGCGAAGGTAGCGCGCAGGCCGGGTCGCGACCCCAACGTCAGCAGGGTGCCGCCGCAGCCGATCTCGATGTCGTCCGGGTGCGCCCCCAGGCAGAGGATCTCCAGCGGGCCGTCGGGCAGCCGCAGCCCGATCACCGCCGGCTGCCGCGCGTCGAGTGCGCGAGCTCCGGCACGTCGAGCACCGGCACGCGACGGCCCAGCGTCGCGGAGTCCGGGTCCCAGACGGCCCACGGCCGGTGACCGGTGCGGTTCATCTCCTCCAGCGCGGACCGCTCCTTGAGCGTGTCCATCGGCACCCAGAAGCCGTCGTACTCGTAGGCCCGGAACCGCCCGTCGCGCGCGGCGCGCACGCAGGCATGGCCGACGAGGTCCTCGCCCTCGCCGAGGTAGTCGAAGATCCCCTGGCGCAGCACGAAGAAGCCACCGTTGACCCGCACCCCGAGGGTGTCGGCCGGAGCCAGGTCGGTCATGCGCCCGTCAGGGGCGGTCCGCACCACGTGGAAGGAGTCCTGCGGGCGCACCGCCAGCAGCGACCCGACGGCATCGGTCGGCACCAGCGCGTCGACGATCTCGTTCATGGGCGCGTCCGACAGCACGTCGCCGTAGTTGGCGAGGAACATCTCGTCGCCGTCCAGGTAGGGGCGCACACGGCGCAGGCGCTCTCCGATCGCGGTGTCGATGCCGGTGTCGGCGAACGTGATGCGCCAGTCGCTGATGTCGCTGGAGAGCAGCTCGACGTCCGCACCGCCGTTCGTCAGGACGAAGTCGTTCGAGCAGGTCTCCTGGTAGTGCAGGAAGTAGTCCTTGACCGCCCCCGCGCCGAAGCCGAGCGCCAGCACGAAGTCCGTGTGCCCGAAGTACGCGTAGTACTTCATGATGTGCCAGAGCACCGGCCGGGAGCCGATGGGCATCATCGGCTTGGGCAACGAGTCGGGGCCGGAGCGCATCCGCATCCCCAGGCCACCGCAGAACAGCACGACCTTCATGGCACCTCCAGCTCGCAGCCATTGTGACGAACCGGTCGTCGGGTGCGGAACGCGGCCAAAGGGGATTCACCCGGCATTTCGCCCACCGGTCACTCCGGGTGGAAGCTGCCCTCGTAGCGCCCCTTGACGAGCCTGATCGCGTTGCGCTTGACGTCGTACGGCAGCGCACGCCAGTTCGGGACCGTCCAGCCCAACGCGACCGCACGCAGCGCCTTGACCCGCTCGGTGGCGGACAGCGGCGCGTTCATCACCTCGGCGTACAGGCGATAGCCGAGGAACCACTGGGGGAACGCCACCGGTCGCCGGTGGGTGGGCGTGAAGATCCGGGTCTGGCGCACCGGGTCGCCACCCTGCAGCTTGCTCATCTGGTTCTCGTGCAGGCGCAGCCGATAGGTCCGGTCCTGGGACTGCACCCAGGGAGCGCGCAGCACCATCCGGGTGCCTAGGGCGACGTCCTGCCCGAAGAAGGGCTCGAAGCCACCGGTCTCGCGCAGCACCGCGGTGCGGTAGAGCCCCCCGAAGGCGGCGTGGTAGATCCCGTGCCGGAAGAACACCGCGAGCCTCGCCGAGGGCGACCGTTGGAGGAGGTCGAGCCCCGCGTCGTCGTACTCGCGCACCACGGTCCCCGCCACGTCGATGTCGGCGACGCGGGAGAACGCCAGCACCGCCTCGGTGTTCTCCCGCAGCAGCCGCACGCACGTCGCCAGGTGGTCGGGCAGGATGACGTCGTCCGCGGCGTTCCACGCGAAGAACTCGCCCCGGGCGGCCGCCAGCAACCGGTTGTAGTTCCAGGTGGAGCCCCGGTTGACGTCGCTGGGCAGCACCGTGAACCGCGCGTCCTCGCTCGCGAGCTGCTCCGCGATCGCGCGGGTGCCGTCCGTGGAGGCGTTGTCCCCGACGATGACCTCGATGTCGGCGAGGTCCTGCTGCTGCAGCGCCCGCAGGGTCTCCTCGATGAAGCGCTCCCGGTTGTAGACGGGCACCCCGATCGTCACCAGGGGGGCGCCCACGGGCCGGTTCGGCAGTGCGCTGGCCATCCGGGTCCTCCTCCTTCAGCCGGCCAGCACGCGCTGCGCCGCGTTCTCGCCGCTGATGAACGCCTGGTCCGTCCAGGCGTGGTTCCAGTCGCCATAGCGGCCGCAGTAGCGGATCCCGACGTCGTCGAGGAAGCCGTGCACGGTCGCGACCGCGTCCGCGCGGTCGCGGTCGTAGATGACGTTGGCATACCGGTTGACGGTGACGTCCTGGAGCAGGATCCGGTCGTCGTCCCGCAGGAACCCGGCCCGCCGCAGCTGGTGCAGCACGTCCGGCCACGCCGCCGCCGGGTCCGCCGGCAGCGGCTTGTACTTGTCGGAGAAGTAGGTCTCCGCCTGGATGAGGCCGCACCCCTCGGGTGCGTTGTGCGGCGAGAACATGTGCGGCAGGTTGACGCGCGAGAACGGGACGTCCTCGTCGTAGAAGTACGTGATCGCCGTCGGAGACAGGTCGGCGCGGTCGACCGCGACGTTGAACAGCACCACCGTGGTGAAGGCGAGCCGCCGCGCGGCGTCCAGGACGTCCGTCGGGGCCCCGACGACCAACGGCACCAGGTCCGGCAGCGGGATCGACGAGACGAGGGACGAGTAGCCCACCTGCGACCCGTCGCCGAAGCCCAGCACCCGGCTCCGCGGGTCGACGGACGTGACGCGCCGGCCGAGGCGGATGTCGAACCGCTCGGCGAAGGGCTCGAGGTAGCTCTGGAACCCGCCGTACGACGGGTACCGGTACTCCTCGACGTAGTGCCGCGCGCGCACCGCGGGGTCGGCCAGCGCGCCACGCAGCATCTCCTGCAGGTTCGGGCGGTACATCCGCGGGCCGATCCACTCCGTGACCAGGTTGTCCATCGTCGTCGTGTGGTACTTCGTGCCGTAGACCATCGGGAAGGTCTCCGCGAAGGTGTCCCCGTACGTGGTGCGCAGCCACTGCTCGTAGCTCTGCGTCGCCGGGTCCGGCTGCGGCCGGCGCGACGCCTCGACGAAGTCGTCGACGACGCGCACGACGAGGTCCGTCGGCAGGTCGGCGAGGTTCAGCTGGACCGGGTGGGTGATGCGCAGCCCGTGCCAGTAGTTGTCGATCGCGAGCCTGCGCTCCTCGAAGCGGCCCCCGACGTTCTCGGCCAGGATCGCCTTGACGTGGTCGTGGCTGGTGAAGGACAGGTGGCCGCCCTCATCGAACACGAACCCGCCGGGGTACCGCAGGGACCGGGTGTGGCCGCCGAGGTAGTCGTTCTTGTCGTAGCAGACGAACGGCACACCTTCGGCGTGCAGCGTCCGCCCCGCGCCGAGACCCGCCATCCCCGTCCCGAGGACGGCCACACCTGGCTCAGTCATGGTTCTCCTCGTCCCCGCACAGCCGCCGGCTCACGCGTCCCTCCCGGTCATCCGTCCACGGCCGCGACCACTCGGCCCGCCGCCCCCACGTCGGCACCGAGGTGCCACAGCGCGATCCCCAGCTCGTCGTGCCAGCGCTCGACGGACCGTGCGACCTCGCGCGCGGACCCGACGAGCACCGCCGGCGAGTCCGCGAACTCCTCGGCGTGGCTCTCGACGTAGTCGGTGAAGCCCGAACGAGCGGCCGTCGACCGCGCGCCGTCCACCACCACGAGCACCGGCGTCAGCTCGAAGGCAGGCGTCGGGCGGCCCGCCGACTGCGCGGCCGCCTGCACCCGTGCGATCTTCGCCTCGATCGACGCCCGCGACATCTCACGTGCGGCCCGCTCGTCGAACCCGCCCGGGCCAAGGGTCACGTGCAGGCCCACCACGTCCGCAAGGCGTCCCGCGACGTCGAGCATCCGCGGGCCACCGGCGCCCACAAGGATCGGGGGCCGCGGCCGCTGCACCACGGGGGGCAGCGCCTCCAGCCCGTCCACGTGGTAGAAGGCGCCGCTCGCGGTGACCGCTCCACCGGCGAAGAACGACGCCACGACGCCGAGCGCCTCCTCCAGCCGGGCCACCCTCGTGCCGGCGGCGTCGAAGGGCACCCCGAGCGCCTGGTAGTCCGCCGGCATCCACCCGGCACCGAGGCCGAGCGTGACACGACCCTCGCTGAGCACGTCCGCCGTGGCGAAGGCCTTGGCCACGAGCGCCGGGTGGCGCAGGTCGTTGTTGAGCACGAGCGTGACGAACCGCAGGCGCGACGTCGCGGCGGCCGCGAAGGCGAGCGCGGTGAGCGGCTCCATCGCCCATCCCTGCGTGTAGTGCTCCGAGACGGCGACCTCGTCGAACCCGAGGTCCTCGATCCGGCGCAGGCCGTCCCGCCAGGCGCGGGCGCCGTCGTGGATCCCAGGCATGGGCGCGACGAAGCGTGGACGGGCGGGGCCCGTCCCACCGACCGCCGTCACGATGCGGCTCCCCGCGCCGAGGCTTGCGACGCTCCACGCCCCGCGGGCACCTCTCGCGGCTCGGGATCCACGACGACCCAGCGCCCGCCTGCGGCCTCCACACCGGGCAGCGTCCCACGCACCTCGTCGAGCAGCCCGGGGACGAACAGCAGCACCCGGTCGGGACGCAGCGCCACGAGCGCGTCGGGCGTCACGACCGGCAGCCGCGAGACCGGCAGCGCCCGCCCCTGCTTCGCAGCCGACGCGTCACCGACCGCGACGACCTCGTCGGGCCCGATGCCCGCACGCGCCAGCAGAGCCGGCGCCCCCGAGCTGGCGGCGTACCCGGCGACGGTGAGCCCGAGGGCCCGGCAGTCCGCGACGTAGCCCGCCAGCCGGGCCGCCGATCGCCCGACCTGGGCGTCGAGCTCCCGGATCCGCTCCGGGGCGGCCGCGCCTGCGGCCCGCTCCCGGTCGACCACCTCCCGCACGGCGGCCGCGGTCCCCGCGCCGGCGCGTGCGACGAGCAGCACGGTGCCGCCCTGCAGCGGGTGGCTCGTCAACCGCACCACGCCCAGCCCACGCCCTTCCATCGCGCTGACCAGCCACGCCACCGTGTAGTAGGCGTAGTGACCGTGCCGCACCGCGTGCCAGGCGCCCTGAGCGACGTCGACACCGAACGGGTGCACCTGCAGCACGAGGACCCCACCCGGAGCGAGAGCCGCCAACCGCGCGTCGAGGCCGGCGGCCTGGTCCTCGTCGTGCATCAGTCCGAAGACGTCGACCACGACGTCCGCCGCGCCCGTCGGCGCCCGGTGCAGCCCGGCCCGCAGCAGGTGCTCGTCCCACGAGGAGCCGTGCGGGCTGGCGAATGACGCGAAGGACTCGCCCGCCCGGAGCAGGCCGGCCGCCACCAGGTCCCGTACCGCCTGGGCGCCGTGCCGGGTCATGGCGACGGGCTCGACCGCAGGCAGGTCCTCCAGCACCGGGAGGCCGGCCTCCAGCTGCAGCAGCTCGCACGCTGCGCACCGCACGAGCCGCAGCGGGGCCACCGGGTCCGGTACCGGGTCCGTCACCCGGGGGAAGGACGAGGCCGCCGGCTGCTCACCGAGGTCGAGCAGGACCGCCCCACCCGCACTGCGGCACCAGCGGCAGCGCCACGCCGCTGCCGCTGGTGCCGCCTCTGGGACGGCGCCGACCTGGCTCATGTCCCGGGCTCGAACACCTCGAGCCGCGGCAGCGCCACGACGAGCTTGCCGCCCCACTCGGCGACGTGCGCCAGCTGTGCCGAGATCTCGGCACGCAGGTTCCACGGCATGACCACGACGTAGTCCGGCCGAGCCGCGTCCAGCGCATCCGGCGGGTAGATCGGGATGTGCGTGCCCGGCGTGAACCGGCCCTGCTTGTAGGGGTTGCGGTCGACCATGAACCGCAGCAGGTCGGACCGCACGCCGGCATGGTTGAGCAGCGTGTTGCCCTTGCCGGGCGCGCCGTACGCCACCACCGTGCGGCCTTCGCGCTCGGCCGCCTGGAGGAACGTGACGAAGTCGTCCCGCACGCGCGCCACCTGAGCGGCGAACCCGTCGTGCCCCGCGACCGTGTCGAGCCCGGCGGCCGCCTCGAGCGCGAGCACGCGGGCCACCTCCGCCGAGGGCGGCGGTGCCGACTCCGTGGGCGCAGACCACGTCCGCAACGAGCCGCCGTGGCTGGACAGCTCCTCGACGTCGACCACCGTCAGCCCGGCCGCGGCGAGCACCCGCTGCGTCGTCAGCAACGTGAGGTAGCTGAAGTGCTCGTGGTAGATCGTGTCGTACTCGTTGCCCTCGATGAGCCGCAGCAGGTGCGGGATCTCGATGGTCACCCGCCCGTCGTCGGCCAGCAGCGCCCGCAGACCTTTGGCGAAGTCGACGATGTCCGGCACGTGCGCGAAGACGTTGTTCGCCACCACCAGGTCAGCGGGACCGTGCTCCGCGGCGACCGCGGACCCCGTGCCCTGCCCGAGGAACGCGACCACGGTCGACACCCCGCGCTCCACCGCCGCCTGCGCGACGTTTCCGGCGGGCTCGATGCCCAGACAGCGGATGCCTCGGGCCACGACGTGCTGCAGCAGGTACCCGTCGTTGCTCGCCACCTCGACGACGAACGAGTCGGGGCCGAGACCGAGGCGCTCGACGGCCTGGCCGACGAACGCTTCGGCGTGCGCGACCCAGGAGTCGGAGAACGACGAGAAGTAGGCGTAGTCGCTGAAGATGTTCTCCGGCGGGACGTACGCCGGCAGCTGCACCAGCAGGCACTGGTCGCACACCCGCACGTGGAGCGGGAAGAACATCTCGCCCTCGTCCAGGCGGTCGGACGTGACATAGGCCTCGCACGGCGGTGACATGCCGAGGTCGACGAACGTGTGCTCGAGCGGGGCCCCGCACAGGCGGCAGCGCCGCGTGGTCGGGCCGGCCGCGGCCCGTGTCGTCGTCGCCGTGGTCCGAGCACTCATGCGGTTCCCACCGTTCCTGGGCGCTCGCAGCGCCCGACGAAGTCCTCCACCTGGCGTTCGGTGGCGTCCCGCGGGCTCAGCCGCCCCGCGCGCACCGCGCGCTCCCAGTCGACCACCGCGTCGAGCGCCTCGTCGACGGTCAGCACAGGTGACCAGCCCAGGCGGGCACGAGCACGCGCGGAGTCCAGCGCAAGCCGGCCCGCCTCGTGCAGCCCGGGTTCCGGCAGCGCACGCCACCCGGCACCGTCGCCCCAGCGCCGCGCGAGCCGGTCGGCGACCTGCCCCACCGTCACCTGGTCGTCCGCGCGGGGGCCGAAGTTCCAGGACGTGTCGTTGAGATCCGGCTCGAGATGCTCGGCCAGGACGAGGTAGCCGTGCAGCGGCTCGAGCACGTGCTGCCAGGGCCGCACCGCGCGGGGGTAGCGGATCTCGGCCTGACGACCCGCGGCGAAGGCGCCCACGAGCTCGGGGACGAGCGCGTCCGGCGTCGCGTCGCCCCCGCCGACGACGTTGCCGGCGCGCGCCGTCGCGACGGCATAGCCCGCACGCCGGAAGGACACCGCCGTGGCGTGCGCGACCAGCTCCGCGCACGCCTTGCTGGCGCTGTAGGGGTCGTCGCCGCCCAGGTGGTCCGTCTCGCGGTAGCCCCACTCCCACTCGCGGTTGAGGTAGACCTTGTCGGTCGTCACGACGACGCAGCGCGTGACGGACTCGACCGCCCGCGCGGCCTCGAGCACCGACACCGTCCCCTCGACGTTCGTCGACCACGTCTCGCGCGGGTTCGCGTAGGACTCACGCACCAGCGACTGCGCCGCGAGGTGCATCACGACGTCCGCACCGGACTCCCGCAGCGCCCGGGTGACCGCGGCCGTGTCACGGATGTCGCCACGGACGTCCCGGTCCACCAGCGAGCCGATGCCCGCCCGCTGGTAGAGGAACTCCGACGGCGTCTCGCGCGCGTAGCCGTGCACGTGGGCGCCGAGACGAGCGAGCAGGACGCACAGCCAGGCGCCCTTGAAGCCGGTGTGCCCCGTGACGAGCACGGTCCGGCCGGCCCAGAAACCAGCGTCCATGGGGGACACGGTATGGGTCGGCGACTGCCCCACACCCGCGCAGATCGGACAATTCACCCGACTGCCCGGGCTCGGGGCCGGGGTGAAAAGGACCGCTCGGGCGACGACGCGAAGGGGACAAAGGCCACAATCGAGGCCATGAAGGTGCTGCGCGTCTCGCACAGTGCGGTCGTCGACGCCTGGCGCGACCGCGAGCGGGAGCTGCGTGCCCTCGGCTTCGACGTGCGGACGGTCTCGGCGCGGGCGTGGGACGAGGGCGGGCGGCACGTCACCCTTGAGCCGCGGCCGGCCGAGCCCGTGACGGGTGTGCGCACCTGGGGCTCCCACCCGGCGCTCTTCGTGTACGGACCCGTCGGCCTGTGGCGCGCGCTGCGCGGCGACTGGGACGTGCTCGACGTCCACGAGGAGCCGTACGCGCTGGCCACGGCGGAGGTCCTCGCCATGGCCCGGCTGCATGACCGGCTCGCCCGGCAGCCCCGCCGGCCCTACGTGGTCTACACCGCGCAGAACGTGGCGAAACGGCACCCGTGGCCGTTCCGCCGGTTCGAGACCGCGGTGCTGCGTGGGGCCGCCGGGCTCGTCGCGTGCAACACGCAGGCCGGCCGGATCGCGCGACGGCGCGGCCTGCGTGGCCGGCTCGCGGTGATCCCGCTCGGCGTCGACCGGTCGCGGTTCCCGCACCAGCCGCGCGCCACCTCCGCGCCCGACGAGGTCGTCGTCGGCTACGCCGGCCGGCTCACGGCCGCCAAGGGCGTGGACACCGTCGTCGAGGCGATCGCGGGCGACCGGCGCATGCGGCTGCGCATCGCCGGGGACGGCCCGGAGCGTGCCACGCTGGCGGCGCTGGCCGATCGCGTCGACGCCCGGGTCGAGTTCGTCGGCTCGCTGGCCACGGAGCAGCTCGCCGCGTTCTACCGCCAGGTCGACGTGCTCGCCGTGCCGTCCCGCACCACGAGCACGTGGGTCGAGCAGTTCGGCCGCGTCGCGGTCGAGGCCATGTCCGCGGGCACCCCCGTCGTCGCGTCCGACTCCGGCGCGCTGCCCGACGTCGTCGGCGGCGCGGGCGTCGTCGTCCCGGAGGGCGACGTCGCCGCCTGGCGCACGGCGCTGCGCCGCGTGGGCGCCGAGCCGGGGCTCGCCGAACGGCTGCGCCGGTCCGGCTTCGAGCGCGCCGAGTCCTGCACCTGGGAGCGGGTCGCCCAGCAGTACGGCGCGCTGTACGACGAGGTCGGCGGTCCGCCGGCCAAGCCGGCGCCGCCGGAGGTGGTGCTCGTCGCCTTCCACACGCCTGAGCTGGTCCGCTCCGCGCTCGAGCCGCTGGCGGGGGCGCTGACGGTCACGGTCGTCGACAACTCGTCGTCCCCCGCCGTCCGGCGGGTGGCCGAGGACCTCGGCGTGCGCTACCTCGACCCCGGGCGCAACGGCGGCTTCGCCGCCGGCGTCAACCACGCGCTGGCCCGCCGCGCCACGCCCGGCACCGACATGCTGCTGCTCAACCCCGATGCCAGGGTCGCCCTCGAGGACGTCGCGCGCCTGCAGTCGGCCCTGCACGCCGCGCCTGACCTCGCCAGCGTCGGGCCCGCCCAGGAGGACGGCTCCGGGGCACCGGCCCGCGTGCACTGGCCGTTCCTCACCCCCGGCCGGGCATGGCTCGAGGCCGTGGGGCTCGGCAGGCTCCCGTCGCGCCGGGGCTACGTGGTCGGCTCGGTCCTGCTGCTGCGCGCGGCCGCGCTGGAGGGCGTCGGCCCGTTCGACGAGCGGTACTTCCTCTACGCCGAGGAGACCGACTGGGCGTACCGGGCGAGCCGGATCGGCTGGCGCCACGCGGTGGCACCCGACGTGCACGCCCAGCACCTCGGCGGAGCGACGAGCGGCAGCGGCGCCGAGCGCACGGTGCACTTCCGAGCGTCGCAGGAGCTCTACCTGCGCAAGCACTACGGCGCGGCCGGCTGGGCCGTCGCACGGGCCGCGATGCTCAGCGGCGCGCTCGCACGGTCGGTGCTGCACCGGGGCGACCGGGCGGTCGCGGCGCGCCGGCGCGCCGCGCTGCTCGTCGCCGGTCCCGCGCGCGTGGAACGGGAGTGGTTCACCAGCCGCCTGACGCTGGGCGACCGTCGCGGGTCCGCCTCGTGACGGCCCGGCGCACGGGCCTCGTCGAGCGCGCGCTCGGTTCCTTTCGGTCGGTGGCCCGTCGAGGGCGCTCGCGCGGCGTGCTGCCCGACCGGATCGACGTCGCCGAGGCGCTCGACCGCACCGGGATCCCGCGCGTGGTCGCCGGCGGCGTCGCGGCCGCCGCGCTGGGCGCCGCACTCATCGCCGTCGGAGTGGTGCTGCCCGCGCACGTCCAGATCGGGCTGCTCGTCGCGCTCGTCCTGTTCCTCGTGGGCGCGACGGTCGCGGCGCCCATGGCCGTGCCGGTGCTCGCCATGCCGCTGCTCGTCGTCGTGCA
>JAJYTJ010000210.1 GCA_021793115.1 Actinomycetes bacterium
GACCACCTCGTCGGGCACGCGCTCGTCGTAGAAGTCGAAGAGCGCGTCGTCGTCCACCACGAGGTCACGGCGCCGGGCGCGGGCCTCGAGGCCCTGCGCCTCCTCGAGCAGCCGGCGGTTGGCGTGGAAGAACGTGTGGTGGGTGGTCCACTCGCCCTGGACCAGCGCGTGCCGCAGGAACAGCGCGCGGGCCTCGACCGGGTCCACGCGGGCCAGCAGCACGCGCCGGCCCGCGACCAGCGGGAGGCCGTAGAGGAGGACGCGCTCCGTGACGGTCGCGGCGCCCTGGCGCGGCGACCACCCCGGGTCGGCGTACGTGCGGCGCACCAGGTGCGCGGCCTGCTCCTCGACCCACTCCGGCCGGATGCGCGCCACGTCACGGGCCCACAGCCGCGAGGTCTCGACGAGCTCGGCGGCCATGAGCCACCCCGGCGGGCGCCGAGCGAGGGGCGAGCCCGGGAAGATCGCGAACTTCGCGCCGCGCGCCCCGAGGTACTCGTTGCGGGGGCGGGGTGGCCGGCCGGGCGTGGCGCCGCGACGCGGGGCGGCGACCTCCGTCGCCAGCTGCATGCCCACCTGCGACAGCAGGCCGGACAGCAGCGCCTGGTGGACGGGGTCGGCGTCCCATGACCAGCGGGTACGCGTGGCCTCGTCGGGGGGCGGCTCGTTCGCCGGGGCCGACGAGGTCGCGACGGCCCCCGGGGCGACGCGCCGCAGCGGTGCCGCAGCGGTGCCGCCGCCGCGGCGGGTCCGGGCCGGGGCGCCGGGCGCGGCGTCGGGCGCGGCGTCGGGCGCCGGGTGCTCGTCGTCCAGCGCGCGCGGGGCACCCTTCGCGTCGATGCCCAGGGGCTTGGTGAGGTCGCGCAGCTGCGTCACCACGTCCTGCCACTCGCGGATGCGCAGGTAGTTGAGGTGCTCGGTGCGCAGCAGGCGGCGGAACGCGGACCCGGACAGCTCCTTCTGCCGGCGGCGCAGCCACGTCCAGAGGTTGAGGTAGGTGAGCAGGTCCGACGCGGGGTCGGCGAAGCGACGGTGCAGCGCGTCGGCCTCGTCCCGGTGCTCGGCGGGGCGCTCGCGGGGGTCCTGGATGGAGAGTGCGGCGGCGATGACGACGACCTCGCGGGCGACCCCGCGGCGCCCGCCCTCCACCACCATGCGGGCCAGGCGCGGGTCGATCGGCAGCGCGGCCAGCGCGCGCCCGACGTCGGTGAGCCGCACGCGCCCGTCGGTCGCGCCGTCCGCACCGTCCGTGCCGTCCGCGCCGCGCGTGAGGGCGCCGAGCTCCGTGAGGAGGGTGACGCCGTCGCGCACCGCGCGGACGTCCGGCCGGTCGACGAAGGGGAAGTCGGCCACCTCGTCGGGCGACCGCACCACCCCCACCGCGACCATCTGGAGGATGACGCTCGCCAGGCTGGTGCGCAGGATCTCCGGCTCGGTGTACCGGGGGCGCGCGGCGAAGTCGTCCTCCGCGTAGAGCCGGATCGCCACGCCGGGCGCCAGCCGCCCGGACCGGCCGGACCGCTGGTTGGCCGAGGCCTGCGAGATCGGCTCGATCGGCAGGCGCTGCACCTTGGTGGCCTTGGAGTACCGCGAGATGCGCGCGGTGCCGGCGTCGACCACGTAGTGCACGCCCGGGACCGTGAGCGACGTCTCGGCGACGTTCGTCGCCAGCACGATGCGCCGCGCGGCGTGCGGCTCGAACACGCGGCGCTGCTCCGCGGCGGAGAGCCGCGCGTACAGCGGCAGCAGCTCGAGGGCGTCGGGCCGCCGCGGGTCGGCCAGGCGGGGCCCGTAGGCGCCCCGCAGCGCGTCGGTGGCGTCCCGGATCTCGCGCTCGCCGGAGAGGAAGACGAGCACGTCGCCGGGGCCCTGCGCCATGAGCTCGTCGACCGCCTCGACGATCGCGGTGTCGAGGTCCTTCGGCTCCTTCGCCGGGCCGCCCTCCGGCGGCGTGAGCGGGCGGTAGCGGATCTCCACCGGGTACGTCCGGCCGGTGACCTCGACGATCGGGGCCGGCGTGCCGTCCGCGCCGGCGAAGTGCGCGGCGAACCGTGCGGAGTCGATCGTCGCCGAGGTGATGACGAGCGTGAGGTCGGGGCGGCGCGGCAGCAGGCGCGTGAGGTAGCCGAGGAGGAAGTCGATGTTGAGGCTGCGCTCGTGCGCCTCGTCGATGATGAGCGTGTCGTAGCGCCGCAGCATCGGGTCGCGCTGGATCTGCGCCAGGAGCACGCCGTCCGTCATCACCTTGACGAGCGTCTCGTCGGCCGACTCGTCGGTGAAGCGCACCTGGTACCCGACCGCGCCGCCCAGCGGCACGCCGAGCTCGAACGCGACCCGCTCGGCCACCGAGCGGGCGGCGATCCGGCGGGGCTGGGTGTGGCCGATCTGGCCGGCCCGGCCCCGGCCGAGCTCGAGCAGGATCTTGGGCAGCTGGGTGGTCTTGCCCGAGCCGGTCTCGCCGGCGACGACCACGACCTGGTGGGACGCGAGCGCCGCCGCGATGTCGGCCCGGCGGGCCGAGACCGGCAGCTCCTCCGGGTACGTGATGGGGGGCAGCGAGACGGCGGCCCGCGCGGCCGCGGCGCGTTCCAGGCGTCTCACACTCACGTCGAACGATTCTCCCAGGCTGCCGCGCCATGCTTCGAAGGCTTTGATCCACGTTGGGAACTTCGGCCGGGACGGTCACGTTCAGGTCGAGGGAAAGTCAACCCGGTGTCGGGGATGACTCCGTCGGCGGGACGTCGTAGGGTCGCATTCGGTCGGCCCGGCGATGTGCCGATCGTGATCGCGAGGAGCTGGGATGGACGACCTGCGGACTGCCGCTCCGGACCGCATCGGGGTCGAGGTGGTGGACGGGAGCACCGTCGTCAGGCTGATCGGCGAGATCGACGCGGATCTGCGTACGCAGGCGAGCGACTGCATGGGCCTGGCGCTCATGCAGGGCCTGCCGATCGTCGTCGACGCCGGTGGCGCGACGTTCGTCGACTCGGCCGGGGTCGCCTTCGTCCTGCAGCTCTACATGGCCGCGCGTGAGGCAGGGATCCCGGTGACGCTGCGCGACCCGCACCGCACGCTGCGCGACGTGCTGGCCGTGGTGCGCGCCGGGACCGGACACGCCGAGGACGGCTGGGGCTGAGCTGTCGGTGCGCCTGGCTACGGTCGGCGCATGCGGCTGCTCCACACGTCCGACTGGCACCTGGGCCGCACCCTGCACGGCGTCGACCTGCTGGACCACCAGGCGGCATACCTCGACCACCTCGTGGAGCTCGCCCGGGCCGAGCGGGTGGACGCGGTGCTCGTCGCGGGCGACGTGTACGACCGGGCGATCCCGTCGGTCGAGGCCGTCGCGGTGCTCTCGGACGCCCTCGCGCGGCTCGCCGAGACCACGTCGGTCGTCCTGACCTCCGGGAACCACGACTCGTCGACGCGCCTGGGCTTCGGTGCCGCACTCATGCGCGACCGGGTGCGGCTGCGCACCGCCGTGGCAACCCTCGCCGAGCCGGTGGTGGTGGGCGGCGCGCTCGTGTACGGGCTGCCCTACCTCGAGCCCGACTTCGCGCGCGTGCAGCTGGCCGACGACGACGAGCCGTTGGCCCGCTCGCACGAGGCGGTGCTGGCGGCGGCGATGCGCCGGGTGCGCGCGGACCGTGCGCGCCGGCCGGAGCGCCGGGCGGTGGTCATGGCGCACGCATTCGTCACGGGCGGCCTGCCCAGCGAGTCGGAGCGGGACATCCGCGTGGGCGGGGTGGACCAGGTGGCGGCCGGCGTGTTCGCCGGCGTGGACTACGTGGCGCTCGGGCACCTGCACGGGCCGCAGGTGGTCACGGGCCCGGGCGGCGCGGTGGTGCGCTACAGCGGGTCGCCGCTGGCGTACTCGTTCGGCGAGCAGCACCAGCACAAGTCCACGGCGCTCGTGGACCTGTCGGGCGACGAGCCCGCGGTGACGCTCGTGCCCGCCCCCGTGCCGCGCGCGCTCGCGGACGTCACCGGGACGCTCGACGAGCTGCTCGCCTCGCCCGCGCACACCGCCGACTGGGTCCGCGTCACGGTGACCGACGCCGCGCGGCCCACCGACCTGCAGCAGCGCGTCCGCGCGCACTTCCCGCACGCGCTCGTGGTGAGGCACGCGCCGGCCGGCGCGGGCCCGGGGGCGTCCCGCGCGGTGGCCGTCGGGGCAGCCAGCGACCCGCTGGACGTCGCGGCGCAGTTCGTCCGCCACGTGACCGGGGCGCCCCCGAGCCCGGTCGAGGTCGCGGTGCTGCGCCGTGCCTACGAGGACGTCACGGCCGCGGGGCGGAGCGCCTGATGCAGCTGCGCACGCTCACGCTGCAGGCGATCGGGCCGTTCGCCGGTCGGCACACCATCGACGTGGCGCGCCTCGCCGCATCGGGCCTGTTCCTCCTGGAGGGGCCCACCGGGGCCGGCAAGTCGACCCTCATCGACGCGGTGGTGTTCGCGCTCTACGGCACCGTCGCCTCGGCACAGGCCTCCGAGGAGCGGCTGCGGTCCACGGCCGCGGCGCCGGGCACCGAGAGCTTCGTCGACCTCGTCTTCGAGGTGCCCGCCGGCGTGTTCAGGGTGCGCCGCTCGCCGCAGTACGAGCGCACCAAGCGCCGCGGCGAGGGGACGACGACGCAGCAGGCGACGGTGCGGGCCTGGCGCCTGTCGGCGGACACGCCCACGGGCGCGTCGCCCGAGGAGCTGGACGCCTACGGCGAGCCGCTCGGCAGCCGGCTCGACGAGGTGGGCCAGCTCGTGACCGGGTGGGTGGGGCTGGACCGCCAGCAGTTCGTGCAGACCGTGGTGCTGCCGCAGGGCGAGTTCGCGACGTTCCTGCGGGCCAGGCCGGAGGACCGGCGGCTGCTGCTGCAGAAGATCTTCGGCACCCAGGTGTACGAGGACCTCGTCGGGCGGCTCGCCGAGCTGCGCCGCGAGGCGAACGCCGCGGTGGCGGCCGCGACCACGGCGCTCGGCGGGGCGGTGTCGCACCTGGCCGGCGCCGCGCGGCTGGACGACGAGGCGGCGGCGGTGCTGCACGCCGAGCTCGACGCCGCGCTGGCGGCCACCCGTCCGCCGCCGCCCGCCCCGTCGTCGCCCGGCCCGCAGGACGTGGTCGAGGCGGCCGTGGTGCCGACGCCCGGCTCGGAGGGCGCGGTCGAGGCCGCCGTGGTGGCGGCGCGGGCGGTGGTGGCGAGCCGGACGGCGACGCTCGTCGCGGATGCGGACGCGGCGGCCGTCGCCGCGGCGGGCGCGGACCGGGCGCGTGCGGCGGCCCGGGCCGCCCTGGACCGGGCGACGGCGACGGCCACGCTGCTCGCGCGCCGCGACGGGCTGCGCGCGGAGCGCGCCGCGCTGGCGGACGCGGCCGGAAGGGCGCAGGAGCGGGTCGGTCGGCTGGCACGCGCGCGGCAGGCCGCGACGGTGCGGGCGCTCCTCGACGGCGTGGACGGTGCCGCGACGGTGCTCGAGGCGGCCGCGAAGGA
>JAJYTJ010000032.1 GCA_021793115.1 Actinomycetes bacterium
GCCGTGGGGGGGGGGAGGAGGAGGTAGGGCGCGGCAGGGGCCGTGCCGGGGCCGGTAGGTGGGGCGCGGCAGGTGGGGCGGCGTCAGGCGGGCGGGGGGCCCGTCGTGGTGCCGACGACGAGGGACACGGGCAGGTCCAGCGACTCCGGCTCCTCGCCCTCGAGCAGCCGGGCCGCCTCGTGGCCCGCCGCCCGGCCCTTCTCGGCGAGCGGCTGCGCCACGGTGGTGAGCACGTCGGGCAGCAGCCACGGCAGGTCAAGCCCGTCGAATCCGGCGACCGACACGTCCTGCGGCACGCGCAGCCCCAGCTCGCGCGCCGCGAGCACCACGCCGCCGGCGAGCAGGTCGGAGTGGCAGACGATCGCGGTGGGCCGCTCCGGCAGCGTCAGCAGTGCCCGGCCGGCCTGCGTGCCGTGCTCGACGAGCGACGCCTCGGTCTCGTAGACCGCGACCGGCTCCACGCCGGCGTCGCGCACGCCCGCCAGCCGGCGGCTGGTCAGCTCCCACCGGATGGCGCGCTGCCGCTCGTCGTCCGCGAAGCCCGAGGAGCGCTCGGGGCCGAACGGCAGCGTCACCACGGCGATGCGGCGGTGCCCGAGCCCGACGAGGTGCGACGTCACCGTCGCGATGCCCTGCCGGTCCGCGATGCCGATGACGGACAGGCCCGGCTCGTGCCGGCCCTCGACGAGGACGGTGGGGATGTTCCGGCGCCGCAGCGCCTGGACCACGAGCTCGTTGAGCGTGCCGCCCCACAGCATGATCGCGACGTCCATCGCGGCGGACTCGACGAGCGGGTCCACCGCCGGCTCGTCGGCGCCGAGCGGGCCCGGGATGAGCAGCACCCCCAGGCCGAGCGGCCCGAGCTCGGACGTGATCCCGTCGAGCACCTGGACCGAGACCGGGTCGCGGAAGGAGCGGCGCAGCGCGTCGCCGACGACGACGCCGACGATCCCCGAGCGCCCGCGGCGCAGCTGCTGGCCGAGCGGGTTGGGTCCGCTGTAGCCGAGCTGCTGCGCGGTCTCGAGCACGCGCTCGCGGGTCGCTGCCGCGATCGGCCCGGCGCCGGAGAAGGCGAGCGACGCGGTCGACACCGAGACGCCGGCGGCCGCCGCGACGTCGGCGAGCGTCGGACGCTGCTGCGACACGGGCACCCTCTCGTCGGTGGCGCCGGCGTGGGGGAGACCGCCGGCTGCCGACAAGGATGTCATGACCGCCTTCAGAACGTTTCGACGGTCTGCTAACCTGCCGATCGAATCGTTTCGACCACGTCCTCGGGAACCGTCGTGCCCCCCGCCCTTCCCCCGCGCACAGCCGAGCGCGCGCGCTGGCTGCTCGTGTCCATCTACCTGCTGTTCGGGGTGATGACGTCGTCGTGGCTCGCGCGCCTGCCCACGGTGCGCGACCTGCTGCACCTGTCGACGGCGCAGCTCGGCACCTTCCTCCTCGTCGGCTCGCTCGGCGCGCTGGGCGCCGTGACGGTCTCCGGGGTCGTGGTGCAGCGGCTCGGCAACCGCACCACGCTGCTGGCGGCCTCCGGCCTCCTCGTCGTCGGCTACACGCTCATGGGCGTCGGCCCCGCCCTGCGCTCGGGGCTGCTGCTCGCGGCCGGGATCCTGCTCAACGGGGTCGCGGTCGCCCTGGCCAACGTCACGTTCAACGTGGAGTCGGCCCGCATCGAGCGGGCGATGGGGCGCACGGTCATCCCCACGTTCCACGCGGCGTTCTCGCTCGGTGCGATGGCGGGCTCCGGCCTCGGCGCCCTCGCCTCGCGCGCGGGCGTGCCGCTCGCGGTGCAGATGCCCGCGGTGGTCGCCGTCGCGGTGGCCTGCCGGCTCGCGGCGCTCCCCGGCGCCCTGCTGCCCCGAACGGACGACGAGGTCGTCGTGCCCCGCGTCGCCGCGGTCGAGCCCCGCGTGCGCGCCCTCGACCCGTGGCGGGAGCGGCGCACGCTGCTCATCGGCGTCGTCGTGCTCGCCGCCGCGCTGTCGGAGGGCTCGGCGAACACGTGGCTGTCGCTCGCGGTGGTCGACGGGTTCGGCGCCCCGGAGGCGTCCGGCGGGCTGGTGCTCGGCGCGTTCGTGGGCGCCATGACGGCCGTGCGGGTGCTCGGCACCCGGCTCATCGACCGCTTCGGGCGCGTCGCCGTGCTGCGGGTCTCCGGCCTGGCGTCGCTCGCGGGCCTGCTCACGTTCGGGCTGGCGCCGTCGTTGCCGGCGGCGGCCGTGGGCGTCGCCGTCTGGGGGTTCGGGGCCGCGCTCGCGGTGCCGATCGGCATCGCGGCCGCGTCGGACGATCCCCGCCGGGCCGCCGGCCGCGTCGCCACGGTGTCGGTGTTCTCGTCGGCCGCCTCGCTCGCGGCACCGCCCCTGCTGGGGCTCGCCGCCGAGTCGATGGGTGCCCGCCACGCGTTGCTCCTGGTGACGGTCGCGATGGTGGCGTCCGTGGCCGTCGCCGGGCAGGTGCGGCGCGCGCAACCCGCCGCCGCCCGGGCCACACTGTCGTCGGAGCCGGCGTCCGCCGGGGCCGGCGAGCTCGTCACCACGTCCTCCGCCTTGGAGCTGCGATGACCCAGCCCACCGCCGATGTCGCGCCGCGCCTGCGGCGCGCCTCCCTCGGCGTGTTCGTGTGCTTCGCCCTGTCGGGGTTCAACTTCGCCTCGTGGGCGTCGCGCCTGCCGGCGGTCCAGGAGGGGCTGGGCCTGCGCAAGGACCAGATGGGCCTGCTCCTGTTCACCGGCGCCGTCGCCTCGGTCGCGGCGCTGCCCCTGTCCGGGCTCGTGGTCGAGCGGTTGGGCACGCGCGCGACCGTGGTGTGGGCGGCGGGGCTCAACGCGCTCGGCCTGGCGGCCGGCGGCGTCTTCGCCGGCGCGGGCAACGTCGTGGGCACGGTCGTCGGCCTGGTGGTCTACGGCGTGGGCACCGCCACGTGGGACGCCGCGATGAACATCGAGGGGGCGGCCGTCGAGCAGCGCCTGGGCCGCACCGTGATGCCGCGGTACCACGCCGGGTTCTCGCTCGGCACGGTGGTCGCGGCCGCGCTGTCGGCGCTGCTCGCGGCGGTGCACGTGCCCCTCGGCGTGCACCTGCCGGTGGCGCTCGCGGTGTCGTTCGGTGTGCTCCTGTGGTCGGTGGCCGGGTTCCTGCCGCGGGCGGAGGAGCCGCACCGGGCGGCGGCCGACGAGGCCGGCGGCGCCCACCGAGGCACGCGCGGTGCGATGGCGGCCTGGACGGACGGTCGCACGCTGCTCGTCGGCCTCGTCGTGCTCTCCGCGGCGCTGACGGAGGGCTCGGCCAACGACTGGGTGAGCCTGTCGGTGGTCGACGGGTGGAAGACCCCCGACGCGCTCGGGGCGCTCGGGCTGTGGCTCTTCGTCGCGGCGATGACGGGTATGCGCTGGTTCGCCACGGCGCTGCTCGACCGCTTCGGCCGCGTCGCCGTGCTGCGTCTGTGCGCGGGGCTGTCGATCGTGGGGCTGGCCATCTTCGGGCTCGTGGGGCCGCTGCCGCTGGCGCTCGTCGGCGTGGTCATCTGGGGCGCGGGGGCGGCGGTCGGCTTCCCCGTGGGCATGAGCGCGGCGTCCGACGACCCGATGCACGCCGCCCAGCGGGTGGCGGTCGTCTCGACGATCGGCTACTCGGCGTTCCTCGCGGGGCCGCCCGTGCTGGGGCTGCTCGCGCAGCACGTCGGCTACCGGCACGCGCTGCTGGTCATCGGCGTCCCGGTGGGGCTCGGGCTGCTCGTGATGCGCGCCGCGGCGCCGCTGCGCCGGCCGGTGTCGGCGGCCGTCGCGGCCGCCGATGCCGAATCGTGATGGCGAGGTCACCAGCCGTTCACCTCTCTGCGGCCCATCCGTCCACATAGCCGCCGTACTGTGGCCGCATCGTCCACAGGAAGGGCGGGCCGATGCGGCTGCCGACCGTCGTCTTCGACTTCGACGGAACCCTCGCGCTGGGTCGCGGACCCGTGCTTGCGTACGCGCGGCACGTCGCCGCGGCCACCGGCGACGAGGATCTCGTCCCGGCGGCCCTCGCCGTGCTCGACCGCCTCGACGCGGGCGAGGCCGGCTACCTCGACGGCTACGACGCCGTGCGCCACGTGGCCCTCGCCCGGGCCGTGCCCGCGGTGGTCCTCGAGGAGGCCTACCAGGCGAGCCGCCACGATCTGGGCACGCCCGCCGCGCCCGTCGCGGGGCCGCCCGGCCTCGCGGGCTTCCTGGCCGACCTCGCACCCCTCGCGCGCCTCGCGCTGGCGACCAACGCCCCGGCCACCGGCGTCGACCGCGTGCTCGCGGCGATCGGTGCCGCCGAGCACGTGACCGAGCGGCACTTCGCCATCGGCAAGCCGACGGGTCTGGCCGTTGTCGTCGCCCGTTACCTGGGCGACGGTCCCGTCCTCTCGGTCGGCGACATCTGGGCCTACGACCTCGCCGCGGCCGACGAGCTGGGCGCCGCCACCGCCCTCGTCGGCCCCAGCGCGGGCCGGTTCGACGTGCGCCCCACGCTGCGGGGCGCCGGGCTCGCCGACCTCTACGGCGACATCCAGGCTTGGGCCGCGCACGCGGCACCAGGACCGTCGGCGCCCGCCGGCGTCGATCCCCTCCCTCGAAAGGCATGACTGACATGCGCAAGACCCTGTTCGCGCCGGGTGCTCTCGCCCTGGCGGTCGTCGCCCTCGCGGCCTGCAGCACGTCCGGTGCCACCTCGAACGCCGCCGCGACGGGGACCGCGGGCTCCGCCCAGTCCTCCCGGTCGTCGTGGCCCAAGCAGCTCACGCTCGCCCTGATCCCCAACGAGCAGGTGAACGACCTGGTCACCTCGGCCAAGCCGTTGACCGACTACCTGTCCCAGCAGCTCGGCGTCACGGTCACCGGCGTGGTGACGAAGGACTACCAGGCCGCCGTCGAGGCCGTCTGCGCCGGCCAGGCCCAGATCGCCATCGCCGACGCCGGCTCGCTCGCCGCGGCGCAGGACCAGTGCGGCGCCTACCCGGTGCTGCAGGACGTCCGCTTCGGCGCCTCGTCGTACGCGTCGGAGTTCTTCACGAACATCGCCCACGCGAGCAAGTACTGCACCGACGCCCCGGTGAAGGCGACGTACGCGGCCAACGGCGCCAGCTACCTGTACTGCAACGGCGTCGCCGACGGCACCAAGAACACGGGTGTCGGCCCGGTCGCGGTGGACGCGCTGAAGAACATCACGCCCGGCACCAAGGTGGCGTTCGGTAACACCACGTCCCCGGCCGGCTACCAGCTGCCGGTGCTCGCGCTGGAGTCCCAGGGCATCAAGGTGGACGACCTGACCCAGGTCCCCGTCACCGGCAACGACAACCTCGTCATGGCCGTCTACAAGGGTGACGCCGAGGTCGGCTTCGCCTACTGGGACGCGCGCTCGGCGGTCAAGGCATCGGAGGCCCCGGACCTCGGCGACAAGGTCGTGGTGTTCGGCCTGTCGCAGATGTACCCCAACGGCGGCGTGGTGCTGGGCAAGGACGTGCCCGCCGACCTGCGGGCCAAGATCACCTCGCTCATGGCCGGGTACGACAAGGTCGACCCGACGACGCTGAAGAACATCTTCAGCCAGACGGCCTGGGTGCCGGCCGACCCCGCCGCGATCGACGTGGCGCGCCAGGTCAACAAGCGCTTCTCGGGCAAGTGACCGAGCGGCTCGCCACGGCCCCGGGGGCGGCGCAGGCCGCCTCCGGGCCGTGGCCCCTGCGCCTGAGCGACGTCACGGTGCGCTACCCCAACGGCACCGTCGCGCTGCGCGACGTGTCGCTGTCCGTGGCGCCGGGCGAGATGGTGTCGGTCGTCGGCCTCTCCGGGTCGGGCAAGTCGACGCTCATCCGCACGCTCAACGGCCTGGTCCCGGTGACCTCCGGCCACGTCGAGGTGGGGCCGTACGCGGTCGACGAGCTGCGGGGCCGGCGGCTGCGGCAGCTGCGCGGCAGCGTCGGCATGATCTTCCAGGGCTTCAACCTCGCCGACCGCACGAGCGTCTACAACAACGTCCTCGTCGGGCGGTTCTCGCACACGCCGACGTGGCGCACCCTGCTGGGGCTCGTCGGGCACGACGACCGTGACGTCGTCATGGCCGCGCTCGACTCGGTGGGCATGCTCGAGAAGGTGTGGGGCCGCGCCGGCGCCCTGTCCGGCGGCCAGAAGCAGCGCGTGGCCATCGCGCGGGCCCTGAGCCAGCAGCCCCGGGTGATGCTGGCCGACGAGCCGGTGGCCAGCCTCGACCCGCCCACGGCGCACGCCGTCATGTCCGACCTGCGCCGGATCAACTCCGAACGGGGCCTGACCGTGCTGGTCAACCTGCACCTCATGGACCTGGCACGGCAGTACACCACGCGCATGATCGGCCTGCGGGGCGGCGAGCTGGTCTACGACGGCCCTGCCGCGCCCGCGGACGACGCCGTGTTCGAGGAGATCTACGGCCGCCCCATCCTGGCCCGGGACACCCTCGAGCGCCCGTCATGACCACGCTGCCCGTGCCTCGCCGCCCGCGGTCGTGGCCGCGGGCCGCCGCCGTCGTCGCGGTGATCGCGGCGATCACGGCCATCACGGTGACGCCCGCGCTCGGCGGCATCCGGGTCGACCTCGGCGCGATCGTCCGGAACTGGCACTACGGCGCGCACCACATCGCGCAGATGGCGCACCTGGACTTCTCGATCCTGCCGCGCACGGCCAAGCCGCTGCTCGAGACGCTCGAGATGGCCGTGGTCGGAGGCGCGGTGGCCGCGGCCCTGGCGCTGCCGCTGTCCCTGTGGGCCGCACGCCCGACGAACCCCGGGCCGTCCCGCCGCGCCGTCCGGGCCGTGCTCAACGTGGTGCGCTCGGTCCCCGACCTCGTCTACGCGACGCTGCTCGTCGCGATGGTCGGCGTCGGCGCGCTGCCGGGCGTCCTCACGCTCGTCCTGTTCGACCTCGGCGTCGTGGTCAAGCTCGTGTCGGAGGCGATCGACTCGGCCGACTCGTCGTACCTGGAGGCGGGGCACGCCGCCGGCGGGACGCAGGCCCAGATCAACCGGCTCACCGCCGCGCCGCAGGCGTGGCCGGCCTACGCCAGCCAGGTGCTCTACTCGCTCGAGCTCAACGTGCGCATCTCCGCCGTGCTCGGCCTGGTGGGCGCGGGCGGCATCGGCCGGCTCATCGACGAGGTCCGCGGCTTCTACCGGTACGGCGCGCTCGCCGTGATCATCCTGGAGATCCTCGTCGTCGTCATCGCCATCGAGGTGGCCTCCAACGTGCTGCGCAAGAGGCTGCGATGACCGCCACCCTGCCCGCGACGGCGCGGGTCACCGCCGCCCCTGCGCGCCCCTCGCGGCTGCCCGTGCGGGCGGCGCAGCTCGTCGCCGGCGTCGTGGTGCTCGCCGCCCTGGTGCACCTGCGCATCGGCTGGTCGGACCTCGCCGCGCTGCCGGGCGCGCTCGGTCACTACCTGGTGCTCATGTTCGCGCACCCCAACTGGGCCAAGCTGCCCTACGCGCTGCAGCAGACGTGGGTGTCGGTGCAGATGGCGTGGGTCGGCGCGCTGCTCGGCGTGGTGGTCTCGACCATCCTCGGCATCCCGGCCGCGCAGGGCGTCAGCCCGCTGTGGGTGCGGCTGCCGCTGCGCGGCCTCTTCGCGGTGCTGCGCGCGGTGCCCGAGGTGATCATCGCGATCGTCATCCTCACGGTGACCGGCCTCACGCCGTTCACCGGGGCGCTCGCGCTGACCATCGGCGGCATCGGCACGCACGGCAAGTGGACGTACGAGACCATCGAGGCGGTGCCCACCGGCACCGCCGAGGCGGTCCGGGCCGCGGGCGGCTCGCTGCTCGAGGTGGCCCGCTGGGGGCTGTGGCCGGCCGCCGCCCCGGAGCTCATGTCGCTCGCGCTCTACCGGTTCGAGATCAACGTCCGCACGTCGGCCATCCTCGGGCTCATCGGCGTGGGCGGCGTCGGCGACCTGCTCACCGGGTACACCCAGTACCGTCAGTGGGACGCCGTGGGCGTGCTCGTCATCGTGGTGGTCGTGGTGACGATGCTCATCGACGCGGCCTCCGGGGCCATCCGGCGGCGCATCATGGGAGGGGCTCGCACGCGTGTCGTGGACCGGACCGTCTGACGCGCCCCCGTCGGTGCGCATCGCCGCGCTCGCCCCGTCGCTGCAGCCGAGCGAGCGCCGCGTCGCGGACACGATCGCGGCCGACCTCGCCGGGTCGGTCGAGTGCACCGCGCAGCAGCTGGCGGACCTCGTCGGCGTCGGGCGGGCCTCGGTGGTGCGCACCGCCCGGACGCTGGGCTACGAGGGCTACCCGCAGCTGCGCGTGGCCGTGGCCCGCGAGCTGGCGTTCACCCCGGCGCCGGCCGAGGAGGACGGGGACGGCACCGCGGTCGGTGCGCTCCGCGCCGGCATCGACGCGTTCGCGCGCAGCCTGCCGCGCGTCACGGCCGCGCTGACGGAGGAGGCCGTGACGGGCTTCGTCACGGCGCTCGACGAGGCCGACCGCGTGGTCATCGCAGCGAGCGGGCTGTCCACGCCGCTCGGCCTGGACGTCGCGATGCGCCTGGGCTCGGCGGGCCGGCCCTGCGAGTTCCTGCCGGACGCGCTCACGCAGCAGATCACGGCGCGCCAGCTGTCCGCCGGGTCGGTGTGCCTGGCGCTGTCGGGCTCGGGGACGAGCCGGCCCACGCTCGCGGCCGCGTCGGCGGCTCGCAGCGCCGGCGCGCGCGTGCTCGCCGTGACGTCGTTCGCCCACGCCCCGCTCGTCGCGCTCGCGGACATCGCCCTGGTGGTGCCGCCCGTCACCGGGACCTTCCGCGACGAGCTGCTGCACACCTCGCGCGCGGCGCTCGGGCTGGTCCTCGAGCACCTGGTCGAGCTGCTCGTCGACCGCCGCGGCGGGCGGTCGGCGGACGCGCGCGACGCCGTGCTCAGCGCGCTCGGCGAGAGCCTGGGGGAGTAGCCCCGGCCTACCCTGGGGGCGTGACCGCCGCCGCGACCGACGCCCCGCCGCTGTCCTCGCTCACCACGCTGCGGGTCGGCGGCCCGGCCGCCCGCTACGTCGAGACCACCACCGAGGCCGAGCTGATCGACGCCGTGCGCACGGCCGACGAGGCCGGCGAACCGCTGCTGGTGATGGGCGGCGGTTCCAACCTCGTCGTGGCCGACGAGGGGTTCGCGGGGCTCGTCGTGCACGACGCCCGCAGCGGCATCGCCGTGCCCGACCACTCGGCGTGCGCCGGTGTCACCTACCAGGTGCCGGCCGGCACGCCGTGGGACGCCGTGGTCGACGACGCGACGAGCCACCGGCTGTACGGCCTCGAGGCGCTGTCCGGCATCCCCGGCAGCACGGGCGCGACGCCCGTGCAGAACGTCGGCGCCTACGGCCAGGAGGTGGCCCAGACCATCGCGTCGGTGCGTGTCTGGGACCGCGCGGCTGCCCGCGTCCGCACCCTCGCGCTCGACGACCTGCGGTTCGGCTACCGCACGTCGCTGCTCAAGCGCTCCATGCGCGCGTCCGACGACGACCCGCGTTCGCCCTGGGCGCCGACCCCGCGCTACGTGGTGCTCGACGTCTCCTTCCAGCTGCGGCAGGGCAGCCTGTCGGCCACGGTCGCCTACCCCGAGCTCGCGCGGACGCTGGGCATCGCCGTGGGCGAGCGTGCGCCGCTGCCGGACGTGCGTGCCGCGGTGCTCGAGCTGCGCGCGCGCAAGGGCATGCTGCTGGACCCCGCGGACCACGACACGTGGAGCGCCGGCTCGTTCTTCACCAACCCCGTGCTCCCGGCCTCGGCCGCGCTGCCCGACGAGGCCCCGCGCTACCCGGCCGGCGACGGGCTGGTCAAGACGAGCGCGGCCTGGCTCATCGAGCACGCCGGCTTCTCCCGGGGGTTCGGGGCGCCGGGTCCGGCGGCGGTGTCGGGCAAGCACACGCTCGCGCTGACCAACCGGGGCGGGGCCACGGCCGCGGACCTGCTGACCCTGGCGCGCACCATCCGCGACGGGGTCGCGGCGCGGTTCGGCATCAGGCTCGAGCCGGAGCCCGTGCTGGTGGGGGTCGCGCTGTAGGGGGTGCCCGGCGGGTCGGGCGAGGCGAGCCTCTCCGTCGTGCTGCGCCTGTCGTCAGCGGTGCGTCGCGAGGCCCTGCTCCTCGGGACTCCGATCTCCCGCGTCACGCCATGCCGAGCAGCACGCCGCGCACCAGCGCGACGGCCTGCTCGTCCGACAGGCCTGCGGCGCGCGCCTGCGCGACGTAGGCGTGCGCGGCGCGGCGCGGCGCGTCGTCCGCCGGCCTCGCCCCGGTGGCGATCACCGTGCCGGTGCGCCGGCGGGTGGCGATGACGCCGGCCAGCTCGAGCTCCCGGAAGGCTCGTGCAACGGTCCCCGGCGCGATCCCGAGGTCGGTGGCCAGGGCGCGGATGGTCGGGAGCCGGTCGCCGGGGCGCAGCCGCCCGGCCGCGACGTGGGCGACCACCTGGGCGCGGACCTGCTCGTACACCGGCACCCCGGAGTCCACGTCCACCTCCAGGAGGAGCGTCACGACGATGCTCCGGCCGCGCCGGAGGCCATGGCTCGCGGCAGGCGCGGCCGGGCCGCCTCCGCGGCGGCGCGCGAGAGGGTGACCACGGCCACGACCGCCCCGCTGACGAGTGTCGCGGCGCCCAGGGCGGCGGTCGCCACGGATGCGACCACGGCCCCCGTGGACACGTGCTCGTACCAGGTGGCCGCGACCGAGCCGTCCGCTGCCATGCCCACCGTGTAGGTGGAGAGGTTGTGCGTCGCGGTCGCCGTCACGGCGAGCACGCCGGCGGCGGTGACGGCCAGCACCAGCTGCGTCCCCGCGAGCACGCGGCGTGCGCAGGTGCGGCGCAGCCGGTGGTCGTCGTCGGGCGCCGTGTCGGCCACCGCGGGCCGGAGCGCGATGAGTCGGAGCACCACCTCGCAGCCGGCGAGCACCACGAGGGTGCCGATGAGCAGCGGCACGCCGTAGTACCAGCCGGGGTACGGGCTGGCGCCCGACTGTCCCAGGTCGCCGTGGCTCACCAGGAGCCCGCGGCCGGTGGTGTCGGCGGTCACGCCGGTGGCGACCAGCGTGACGGCGATGAGCGTCGCCCAGCCCCAGGTGAGCCGGCGCAGGCCGGTGGGCGCGAGCATCCGGACGGTGCGGACCACGAGCGGGGCGCGCCGCACCGCTCCGACGGGGTGAGGCCAGCGCAGCTCACCCGCCGCGCCCACCGCGAGGAAGACGATGCCGGCGGCCGCGGGGGTGACGGCGAGCGCGATGCCCGGTTGGGGCAGCCGCGTCAGGCCCATGAGGAGCGCGACGGCGACGACGAGGAGCGCGGCCCAGGAGCTCCGGCCGACGATCCGGGCATGCGCGAGCGCGCGACGGTAGGCCGCCGGTGCGTCGGACACGGGTAGCGGGACGATCCCCGGTGCGAGGCCGTTGCGCCGTCCGTAGGCCGCGCCCACGGCGACCGCGGCGAGCAGTACCGCCAGGCCTCCGGCGATGACGACGAGGAACACGCCGACGGCGACGGCGGTGAGGATCATGGCGCGCCCTTCCACGACCATTGAGTCAATACATCGATACAATGGACCACCGCGGAGGGCGCGTCAAGCGCTCAGGCCGGTGCGGAGAGCCAGGCGTCGACGCCGGCCAGCAGCCGCTGCTTCGTCGCCGCCGAGGCGCGGCTGGCGTGGATCGACCCGCGGGCCAGGTCCGCGATCGCCTCGTCCGGCAGGTGGTGGACGTGCCGGGCCTGCTCGTACTGGTCGACGAGGCGGGCGCGGAAGAGCAGGGGGTCGTCGGCGCCGAGCGCCACCGTCGCGCCCGCGTCGACGAGCGCGCGCAGCGGCACGTCCTCGGCCGACCAGTAGACGCCCAGCGACACGTTCGACGACGGGCACACCTCGAAGGCGACGCCCGAGTCGACCACGCGCCGCAGCACGTCAGGGTCCTCGGCGGCGCGGATGCCGTGGCCCAGTCGGTCGGGCGCGAGGGCGCCCATCACCTCGGCGACGTGTGCCGGCCCGAGCAGCTCACCGCCGTGCGGCACGGACGCCAGCCCCGCGCGCCGAGCGATGGCGAACGCGGGTGCGAACGCGGCGGTGTCGCCGCGCCGCTCGTCGTTCGACAGCCCGAAGCCCACCACGTCGCCGGGGCCCTCCCCGGCGTAACGGACGGCCAGCCGGGCGAGCGTGCGGGCGTCCAGCGGGTGGCGCAGCCGTGACGCCGCGACCACCACGCCCACCTCGAGGCCGTGCCGCGCGGAGGCCGCGCGGGCCTCGTCGAGCACGATCTCCAGCGCCGGGGTGATGCCACCCACCCAGGTTGCGTACGACGTGGGGTCCACCTGGATCTCGAGGCGCCCGGAGCCCTCGGCGGCGTCGTCTGCCGCGGCCTCGTCGACCACGCGCCGCAGGTCCGCCTCGCCGCGCACGCACGCGCGGGCCGCGTCGTAGAGGCGCTGGAACCGGAACCAGCCGCGCTCGTCGCCGGGCACCTGCAGGGGGTGGGCGTCGAGCAGCGCCTGGGGCAGGGCGAGCCGGCGGGCGGCGGCCATCTCGGCGAGCGTCGCCACGCGCATGGAGCCCGTGAAGTGCAGGTGCAGGTGCGCCTTGGGCAGCCGGGCGAGGTCACGCATCGGCTGCATGGCGGCCAGTATGCGCGACGATCACCGCCGCCCGGGACCAGCCCGACCTCCCGCCAGCGGTGCACCTCCAGGCGAGGGGTGCACCTCCCTGCGAGGGGTGCACCTCCACATGCCCCCTCCGCGTGGAAGTGCCCCCCTCGCGTGCGGTGCACCTCCGTCATCCAGTGCGCCGTCCGGGATTGCCAGGGTGGGTGCCCCCCGCGTGCGGTGCACCACCTTGCGAGCGGCGCACCTCCCCGCGAGGGGTGCGCCTCCGGGCGAGCGGTGCACCACCTTGCGAGCGGTGCACCTCCAGGCGAGGGGTGCACCTCCCCGTGCACCCCTCGCGTGGGAGTGCACCGTGCGTGCCGCCCGCGCAGGCGCCGCCCGTCACCCTCGTCACCCCGGACCGTGGGGCGGGAACGCGGGAGGAGGGAGGAAGAGAGGGGGCTAGACGCCGGGCAGGATGCCGCGCTGGATCGCCACCGTGACGGCGTGCGTGCGGTCGTCGACGCCGAGCTTGCCGAACACCCGCAGCAGGTGCGTCTTGACCGTCGCCTCGGTGATGTACAGCTCGCGCCCGATGGCCGCGTTCGAGAGCCCGCGTGCCACGCCCGAGAGCACCTCGAGCTCGCGCGGCGTGAGCCGCTCGGCGTCGCCCCGCAGCTGCTGCACCAGGCGGCGCGCCACCGAGGGGGAGAGCGCCGACTCGCCGCGCGCCGCGGCGCGCACGCCGGCGACGAGCTGGTCGCGCGGCGTGTCCTTGAGGAGGTAGCCGGTGGCGCCCGCCTCGACCGCCCGCAGGATGTCGGTGTCCGTCTCGTACGTCGTGAGCACCAGCACGTGGACGCCCGGCAGCTCGTCGGTGATCTGCGCGGTCGCCGCGGCGCCGTCGACCCCGGGCATCCGCAGGTCCATGAGCACGAGATCGGGCGTGAGCGCGCGCGCCATGCTCACGGCGGCCGCGCCGTCGCCCGCCTCGCCGACCACCTCGACGTCCGGCTCGACCGCGAGCAGGCCGGCGAGCCCCGACCGCACCACCGGGTGGTCGTCCGCGATGAGCACCCGGATCATGCCGATTCCTCTCCGGCGCCCACCGGCACGGTGACGCGCAGCCTCGTCCCGGCGCCGGGCGCGCTGTCGACGGCCAGGTCGCCGCCCGCCCCGCGGGCCCGTTCCCGCATGCCGCGCAGCCCGTTGCCCTCGGGGGTCCCGGCGTCGATGCCCCGTCCGTCGTCCACCACCACGAGCGTCACCTCGTCGTCCGCGCGGGCCAGGCCCAGCGCGACGTGCGTCGCGCCCGCGTGCCGCCGCACGTTGGCCAGCGCCTCCTGCGCGGCGCGCAGCAGCGCCACCTGCGCGTCGCGGGAGAGCCCGCCGGCCGCCTCCAGCGTGCCGGGCGTGAGCGTGACGGCCACGCCGGTCTGGGCGGCGAACCGCTCCGCCAGCCGGCCGAGCGCCTCGGCGAGCGTCGCGTCCGCGAGGTCGGCCGGTCCGAACGCCGCGACCAGGGCTCGCGCCTCCGCGAGGTTCTGCCGCGCCACCTGCTCGATCTGCTCGACCCGGCCCAGCGCCGCATCGCCGTGCCCCCGCTCCAGCTCGGCGGCCGTCGTCTGCGCGAGCATGACCACCGACGTGAACCCCTGGGCCAGCGTGTCGTGGATCTCCTGCGCCATGCGCTCGCGCTCCGCGGTGACGCCGGCGGCGTGGTGCGTCGCCGCCAGCTCCTCCTGGGCGGCGCGCAGCTGCGCGACGAGCTGGCGCTGCACCTCGGTCTGCTCGGCCATCTGCGTCACCCACAGTCCTAGTGCGATGGAGAAGACGAGCGCGATCGCCATGGAGCCGGCGAGCCCGACGAGGCTGGCGTGCTGCGCCGCGGCCAGCAGCCCGAGCCGCAGGCCCACGCCGACCGTGAGCGCGACCGTCCACAGCACGCCGTGCAGGCGGCGATCGGTGAAGAACCAGATCTGCGAGTAGGCGACGAACAGCAGCACCGCCCCGAGGCTGTCCCACCCGACCTGCACCGTGGTGAGCGCGACGAGCAGGGCCAGGTACGTGTGGGCCAGGCCGGGCCGGGCCCAGGAGAGCGCCCGCCGGCCCACCACCGTGTACGCGACGGTGATGAGCGCGACGCAGGTCAGCGACCCCACCCGGGCCCGGGCGCTGTCGGTGGTGACGAGGCTCGCCACCGCGACCAGCGCCATCGCGACGTAGAAGAACCGGTCCCACAACCGCACCGAGCGGGCCCAGAACTCCGCGCGCTCCGACCGGTGCGCGCGTTGCCGCGTCGTCATGGCGCCGACCCTGCCACGTCCCGTCCTCGTCGTCAGCCCGCGTCCCGGCGCAGCCAGCGGAACGTCCGCGCGCCGAGCACCAGGCCGACGACGAGGTAGCCGGCCAGCACCGCCGCCGTCGCGCCGTGCTGCCACGACCCGCTCGGCTCCACCAGCGGCGCCGCGGCGTCCGGCAGGAACACCGACCGCATGCCCTGCGCCATCCACTTGAGCGGGAAGAGCGCGGCGAGGTCCTGCATCCAGTGCGGCAGCTGGTCGAACTGGAAGAACACCCCGGAGATGAACTGGAGCAGCAGCACGATCGGCGTCACCACGGCGCTCGCGGACTTGCCGGACCGCGGCACGGAGGAGAACGCCACGCCGCACACCGCGCCGGCGGCCGTGCCGAGCACCAGCACCCACGCGAAGGTCCACCAGCGGGCCGCGTCCGTGGGCATCGGCACGTGGAACATCGCCGCGGCGACCACGAGCAGCAGCCCGGTCTGCACCAGCGTGGTGACGAGCACCTGGCCGACCTTGCCGAGGAAGTACGACGAGGCCGGCAGCGGCGTGCCGCGCAGCCGCTTGAGCACGCCCTCGTCGCGCTCGACCGCGATGAAGGTCGCCAGCGTCTGGAAGCTCGAGAGCATGACGCCGGTGGCGATCATCCCCGGCAGGAAGTACTGCGCGAACGTCGCCTGCACGCCGCTGCCGTCGAACGGGTTCTGCTTGCCGAACACCGTCGCGAAGATCGCCAGCATGAGGATCGGGTACAGGAAGATGAAGAACACGGCGTCGCGCTCGCGGAAGAACACGCGCAGCTCGTGACGCGTGCGCGCCAGGCCGAGCCGCAGCGGCGACGGCAGCGCGAGCGCCGGGCGGGAGCCGGCGGGGGTGGGCAGGGTGGCGGCGGTCATCGAAGGGCCTCCTCGAGATCGGTGGTCGACGAGCGGTCGGCCCCGCCGACGAGCTCCAGGTAGACGTCCTCCAGGCTCGGCCGCAGCACCTGCAGGCCGGGGATCTCGCCGAGCGCGGCGAACCGCGCCGCCAGCTCGCCGACGACCTGCGTCGGGGTGTCGGTGGCCAGCTCGCGCGGCTCGCCGTCCTCGAGCCAGCGCACGCGGGACCGGTGCGCGGCCACGCCGCCGAGCGACGCCGGCGCTCCCTCGGCCACCACGTGCCCGTCCGTGACGACGACGACGCGGTCGGCCAGGTGCTCGGCCTCGTCGAGGTAGTGCGTGGTGAGCAGGATGGTGGTGCCGGCGGTCCGCAGGCCGGCGATGAGGTCCCAGAAGGCTCGGCGCGCCTCGGGGTCGAAGCCCGTGGTGGGCTCGTCGAGGAACAGCAGCTCCGGGCGGCCGACGACGCCGAGCGCCACGTCGAGCCGACGGCGCTGGCCGCCGGACAGGTGCCGCGCGCGCGTGCGCCGCTTCTCCTCCAGGCCCACCGCCGCGATGACCTCGTCCACGTCCCGCGGGGCCGGGTAGAACAGCGCGTGGTGCGCGACGAGCTCCTCGACGGTCGACTCGGAGCCGACCGCGACGTCCTGCAGCACCATCCCGACGCGGGCGCGCCAGGCGCGCCCGGCGTGCTGCGGGTCCTCGCCGAGCACGCTCACGCGCCCGGAGTCCCGGTGCCGGTAGCCCTCGAGGATCTCGACGGTGGTGCTCTTGCCGGCGCCGTTGGGGCCGAGGACGGCGACGATCTCGCCGGCGTCGACGTGCAGGTCGAGCCCGTCGACTGCGAGCTTGTCGCCGTAGCGCTTGTGCAGCCCGGTCGCCTCGACCGCGCGTGGGGTTCCGTTCATGCCTGCCACCCTGCCCGGCGGTCCCCCCGCGCGGCGACGGCCGACCGGCCGTCCCGGGGGTCAACCGATCGGTTGACGCGAGCGGGTGAGTCCGTCGCAGTCCCTCACACCGCGCCAGGGGCGTGCCGATGCTCACAGCGGGCGCTCAGCCCAGTCCGTCCGCCCGTCCCCACGGCGGGGGCGGGACCGTGCTCCGAACCGGCCCCACGGGGCCGGCCCGGACGGCAGGCTGGGCACCGACACCGGACGCAGGGAGGCGGGGGGACGTGACCGAGGGCACCGGAGGCTGGACCGGCGGGTGGGACGGCGGGTGGGACGGCGACGCCCGGCGCGCGGCGGATCCCGCGGCATCGGGGGAGGACCTGGCGCGGATCGCCGCGACGCGGCCCGACCTGCACGCGGCGCTGGCCGCCAACCCCGCGACCTACCCGGCACTGCTGGACTGGCTGCGCGGGCTGCACGACCCGAGGGTCGACCGGGCGCTCGACGCCCGATCGTCGGCCGCCGCGCCGGTCCTGCCGCCCACCGCACCGGCTCCTCCGCCCACCGCGCCGGTCCTGCCGCCCACCGCGCCGGCTCCTCCGCCCACCGTCGCCTTGGCGCCCGCGCCCGCGCCCGCCGCTGTCGTGGCGCCCGGTGCTGCGCCGGCCGCTGGCGCGTGGTCCTGGCAGGGCGGCGAGCAGTCGGGCGTGGACACCTCGCTGCCGGTGCTGCTCTACCCGGAGCCGCCGCGACGGCGCCGCACCCGGATGTGGGTCGGCATCGGCGTGGCGGTCGCGCTGGTGCTCGGCGTCGGCGGCGCGGGGTACGCGTACGTCGCCGCGAAGCTCTCCGGCTCGGCCACGCCCGAGGGGGCGGTGGCCAAGCTGCTGGACGGGGTGGCGGCGAAGGACCCGCTGGCGCTGGCGGGCGCGCTGTCACCGGCCGAGTTCTCGCCGTTCAGGGCGGTGTACGGCGACCTCACCGACCGCACCGCCACCGGCGACCCGAAGGTTCGGGCGGCGGTGCAGAAGGCGCTCGACTCGCTCACGATCACGGTCGACGGCCTGCAGACCCGCAGCACCACGCTCGACACCGGCCTGGCCAAGGTGACGATCACGGCCGGCACCGTGACGATGGACGGCGACGCCGGGCTGCTCGCCGACGCGGTCGCGACGGCGACCGAGGGCAGCGCCCGGGGCCTGCTGGCGACGGACCCGGCCGCCCTGCGCGGCCAGCTGTCCGACGAGCTGTCCGCGAAGCTGCCCTACTCCCTGAACCTCGCCGGCGACCTGGCGTTCCAGGGTGGTGGCCCGTTCCTCGTCACGGTGCAGGAGAAGGGCCGGTGGTACGTCAGCCCGCTCATGACGCTCGGCGAGTACCTCGCGCAGTCGGCCGGCGTCACGCGCGGTGCCATGCCGGCCGCGGCGGACGCCGTCCGGCCGAAGGACCCGGTCGACGCGGCGAAGCAGTTCGCGGTGGCGCTCGAGAAGGTGCCGAGCGGCGACCTCGGGCCGCTGGCGGCCACGCTGCCGCTCGCGGAGCGGCGGTTCATCGACGTCTACGGCCAGGCCTTCGTCGACGAGGCCACGAAGGGCGACCCGCAGGGCGGTGGCACGCTGACCATGACGTCCACCGACTTCCAGGTGGTGAGCCAGGGCCGCTCGTCCGCCGAGGTGGCGCCGACCAGGCTGGCGTTCGACCTGGCCGACGGCTCCGGGGCCACGCAGTCGGTCTCGACCGACGGCCGGTGCCTCACCGTCGAGTCGGCGGGGGACTCGACCCACGCCTGCACCAGCGACCTGCCGTTGCTGGGCACGCTCGGCCTCGACCAGCTCCGCCTGACCACGGTCAAGGAGGACGGCGGCTGGTACGTGTCGGTCTTCGGCACCGTCGGCAGCCTCGCGACGACGGTCGAGAAGCACATGGCCCAGCTGGCGCAGGAGGGCAAGCTGGACGACCAGGCGTGGTGGCAGAGCCAGCTGCCCGCGAGCACGGGGTGCGCGCTGGCCGGCAGCTGCTGAGACGCCGCGGCGCTCGGGGCGCCGGGCTCGGTCAGACGACCGGAGAGGTCAGCGCCCCTCGCCGAGCAGGTCGACGATCCGGCCCACGCCCTCGGCGAGGTCGTCGTCGCCGAGCGCGTACGACAGGCGCAGGAACCCGCTGGGCCCGAACGCCTCGCCGGGCACCACGGCGACCTCGACCTCCTCGAGGATGAGGGCGGCGAGCTCGGCGGACGTGGCCGGGACCCGCCCACGGATCGTCCGGCCCAGCACGCCCTGCACCGAGGGGTACGCGTAGAAGGCGCCCTTGGGTCGCGGCACGACGACGCCGTCGATCTGCTCCAGCAGGCCGACCATCGTCCTGCGCCGCCGGTCGAACGCCGCCCGCATCATCGCCACCGCGGACAGGTCGCCGGTGAGCGCGGCGATCGCGGCACGCTGCGAGACGTTCGCGACGTTGCTCGTCAGGTGCGACTGCAGGTTCGTGGCCGCCGTGACCACGTCCGTGGGGCCGACGAGCCAACCGACACGCCACCCGGTCATCGCGTAGGTCTTCGCGACGCCGTTGAGCACGATCGCGGTGTCGGCGAGCTCGGGCACGGCCCGCACAATGGGCGTGAACACCGCGTCGTCGTAGGTGAGGTGCTCGTAGATCTCGTCCGTGATGACCCAGACGCCGTGCTCGACCGCCCAGCGGCCGATCGCCGCGGTCTGCTCGGGGGAGTAGACCGCGCCCGTCGGGTTCGACGGCGAGCAGAACAGCAGCGCCTTGGTGCGCGGCGTGCGCGCGGCCTCGAGCTGCTCGAGCGTCACGAGGTATTCCTGGTCGGGCCCGGCGAAGACCTCGACCGGGACGCCGCCGGCGAGCCGGATGGCCTCCGGGTACGTGGTCCAGTACGGCGCCGGCAGGATCACCTCGTCGCCCGGGTCGATGATGGTGGCGAACGCCTCGTAGACCGCCTGCTTGCCGCCGTTGGTGACCACGACGTCGGTGGGGCTGATCTCGTAGCCCGAGTCGCGCAGGGTCTTCGCCGCGATGGCCTCCCGCAGCGCCGGCAGGCCCGCCGCGGGCGTGTACTTGTGGTTCGCCGGGTCCTTGGCGGCGGCGACCGCGGCTTCGACGATGGCGTCCGGCGTCGGGAAGTCGGGCTCGCCCGCGCCGAAGCCGATGACCGGCCGGCCGGCGGCCTTGAGGGCCTTGGCCTTGGCGTCGACGGCGAGCGTCGCGGACGGGGCGATCGCCCCGATGCGGGCGGAGACGCGGGGGCGGGGCGCGGGCGGCTGCTGGGTCACGCCGACATCCTCGCGCACCGGGTCCGGCGCCGGTACCGCGTTTCACCGTCGGGCCGCCCGTCGCGTATGGTTGTCCACCGGCGGTTGACGTCCGCCATGCTGGCGGCTGCCCTTCCACCGGAACGGTGCCGGCCGGCGTGGGGCGTCCGGCCGTAGGGCAGTGGCGCAATTGGTAGCGCAGCGGTCTCCAAAACCGCAGGTTGCAGGTTCGAGTCCTGTCTGCCCTGCGCACGTGGTCACCCGACCGCGGGCACGACGAGAGCGATCAGAAGAGGGCCGCACGTGAGCGAGAGCGCCGCGGAGGCACCGTCCGAGGGGCGGGCCGGCCGTTCGAGCACGGCTCCGCGCACCCGTGACGCGGGCGCGCGCCGCGGCCTGTTCGCCCGGATCGCGCTGTTCTGGCGGCAGGTCGTCGCCGAGCTGAAGAAGGTCATCTGGCCGACCCGGAACGAGCTGTCCACCTACGTGGTGGTCGTGCTGGTCTTCGTGGTCATCGTCATGGCGTTCGTCACCCTGGTGGACGTCGGGGTCGGCCAGCTCATGCTGTGGGTCTTCGGCGGCAGCAAGTAGTCCAGGGCCGTTCGTCGTCCACCCCAGACGTCAGGAAGCAGGAGACACGTGTCGCAGGAGTCGCAGGAGCCCACGCCGGGCGCCGAGGCCGAGCTCGAGGACGCCCTCGAGTCGATCGAGGCGGCCGCGGGCACCACCGTGGACCCCGTCGACGAGGGCCTCGGCGAGCCTGAGCCCGAGGCGGAGGTCGACGCGCAGGACGAGCCCGAGGCGGACGCGGACGGCCAGGACGCGGACGAGCCCGAGGTCGAGGTCGACGGGCAGGACGAGCCCGAGGTCGAGCCGGAGCCGGATCCCGACGAGGACCCGGTCGCGGCGTTCAAGGCGCGGCTGCGCAGCGAGCCGGGGGACTGGTACGTCGTCCACTCGTACGCGGGCTACGAGAACCGCGTGAAGACGAACCTCGAGAACCGTCGCCAGAGCCTCAACATGGAGGACTTCATCTACCAGGTGGAGGTCCCCATGGAGGAGGTGGTGGAGATCAAGAACGCGCAGCGCAAGGTCGTCAAGCGCGTCCGGATCCCCGGCTACGTCCTCGTCCGGATGGAGCTCACCGACGAGTCGTGGGGCGCCGTGCGGCACACGCCGGGCGTCACCGGCTTCGTCGGGCACACGCACCAGCCGGTGCCGCTGACGGAGGACGAGGTGTTCTCCATGCTCGCGCCGGTCCTGGCGCCCAAGACCCCCGCCTCGGCGGCGAAGGCCGCGCCGCGTCCGATCGAGGTCGAGTTCACGGTGGGCGAGTCGGTCACCGTCACGGACGGCGGGCCCTTCGACACGCTGCCCGCCACCATCTCCGAGATCAACGCCGAGGGCCAGAAGCTCAAGGTGCTCGTCTCGCTCTTCGGCCGGGAGACCCCGGTCGAGCTGTCCTTCAGCCAGGTCTCCAAGATCTGAGCTGAGAAGGGCCCCTCGGGGCGCTGCAACCGGGTCATCGCCCATGGCGTGGGCCCACGAACAGAACGGAAGGCGTCATGCCCCCCAAGAAGAAGATCACCGGCCTCATCAAGCTCCAGATCAAGGCCGGCGCCGCGACCCCCGCGCCGCCCATCGGCCCCGCGCTCGGCCAGCACGGCGTCAACATCATGGAGTTCTGCAAGGCCTACAACGCGGCGACCGAGGCCCAGCGCGGCAACGTCATCCCGGTCGAGATCACGGTCTACGAGGACCGGTCGTTCACCTTCATCACCAAGACGCCGCCGGCCGCCGAGCTCATCAAGAAGGCCGCGGGCGTCGCGAAGGGGTCGGCCACGCCGCACACCGTCAAGGTGGCGACGCTGAGCAAGGCGCAGGTCACGGAGATCGCGAGCCAGAAGCTCGTCGACCTCAACGCGAACGACCTGGCCGCGGCCGAGAAGATCATCGCCGGGACCGCCCGGTCGATGGGGATCAAGGTCGAGGGCTGAGTCCCTCGCCCGTGTGGCAGGGCCCTGTGCGGCCCGTACCGACCACGACTGCCAGAAGGAGAGAGCAGTGAAGCAGCACAGCAAGAAGTACGAGGACGCGCTCAAGATGCTCGAGCCGGGGGTGCTCTACTCCCCGCTCGCGGCGGTCCGCCTGGCCAAGGAGACGTCGACGACGAGCTACGCGGCCACCGTCGAGGTCGCGTTCCGGCTCGGCATCGACCCGCGCAAGGCCGACCAGATGGTCCGCGGCACGGTGAACCTCCCGAACGGCACGGGCAAGACCGCCCGCGTCATCGTCTTCGCGGTCGGCGAGCGCGCCGAGCAGGCCCTCGCGGCGGGTGCCGACGAGGTCGGCGGCGACGAGCTCATCGAGAAGGTTGCCGGCGGGTACACGGACTTCGACGCCGCGGTGGCCACGCCCGACCTCATGGGCAAGGTCGGCCGCCTCGGCAAGGTCCTCGGCCCGCGCGGCCTCATGCCGAACCCCAAGACCGGCACCGTGACGATGGACGTCACCAAGGCGGTGTCCGACATCAAGGGCGGCAAGATCGAGTTCCGCGTCGACCGGCACGCCAACCTGCACTTCATCATCGGCAAGACGTCGTTCACCGACGTGCAGCTGGTGGAGAACTACGCGGCGGCGCTCGACGAGGTGCTCCGGCTCAAGCCGGCGGCCTCGAAGGGCCGCTACATCACCAAGGCCACGATGTCGACGACCAACGGCCCCGGCATCCCGCTGGACCAGAACAAGACGCGCCACCTCACGGAGGAGGACGCGGCCTGACGGTCCGCCCCGCTCGACGACGAAGGCCCGGTCCCCGCGTGGGGCCGGGCCTTCGTGCCTGCGGTCGCCGGGTGCCCGCCCCCTGAGGGCGCCCGCGCCGGAGCGACGGCGTCCGACGCCGTCCCGTCACCGGGTAAGGGGGCCCTGCGGCGCCCGTGATACATGGCCGACGGTGCAGCTTGCGGCGGTCTCGCCGGACGGCGTTGGACGGGTCCCTCGGGCGACCGCGTGGTCGCCGCGTGGGTGCCGGCAGCTACCAGGTGATCCAGCGCGTCGCGCAGGCGCCCGCATCGCTCGTGCACACGAGCCGGACCGGACCGTGCGGCCGGACCTCGAGGTGGAAGTAGCCCACGTCGTCGGTCGCGACGTCCATGAGGGGCCCGTCGGGCCCCTCCAGCGCCACGTGGCCCGGCCCGGCGGGGATGAGCTGACCCTCCACCTGGTCGTCGGTGAGCTCCACCTCGAGGCCTGTGCCGTCTCCCTCGAAGACGAGCGTGCGGGCGGCGTCGCCGGAACGGTCGCGCACGGCGACGAGCGGCTCGTCGTCCGCGGAGTCGTGGACCAGCTCGAGCAGCAGCAGGTCCAGCTCGTCGCGCAGCGCGCGCAGCCGTTGGGCCAGGGCGAAGGCGCCCTGGCCGGTGGCCTCGACCCGCTGCCGCAGGGGCTCCTCCGCGAGCGCGACCGCGAGGTCGCGCGCGAGGTCCTCGTCGTCGACCCACACGCTCGGTGACCGGCTCACACCGTCATCCCCATGCCAGGACATCGCGCCCCCCTGCGCCGACCGTCGTTGCTGACGTGGCTGCCACGTACGCGCGCAGCGCGCCCGTGCGTCGTAGCCGGTCCAGCCCGCGCTGGCGGGTCGGGCCGATCGAGCCCACCGGGATGCCCAGCCGCTGCGAGACCTCCTGGTAGGAGGGCGAGGGGTCGGTGCTGAGCAGCAGCAGCAGGCGTCTCTGGTGCTCCGGGAGCTCGGCCAGCCCCGCGCGCAGCGCGCGGTGCCGCTCGTCGCGCAGCAGCGCGGCCGCCAGACCGGCCTCGCCGTCGTCGCCGCCCTCGTCGGCGCGGTCGAAATCACCGGTGCCCGGGTCCACGGGGATGGCACGCCGGCCCGCCGTCGCCACCCGCAGGGCCTCGTGCCGCGTGGTCGTGGCGATCCAGCCGGGCAGCGCCTGCGGGTCGCGCAGCGACCCGAGGTGCTCGACGAGGTTGAGCCACACGGTCTGGGCGACGTCCTCCGACTGCTGCGGTGTCAGGCGGAACGGCCGGATGCGGGACAGGACGAGCCCCGTGTGGCGCCGGACGATCTCGGCCCACGCGTCCTCGTCACCGGCGAGCGCGGCGGCGACGAGGACGCCGACGTCGACCCCCGCGGCGCGCGGCGAGGAGGGGTCCGGGCCGTCCGGCGGCCGGGGCGCCGGCCCGGTCTCGTGGGGCGGACGGGGCGTCACGAGTCGTATCGTGCCTCGTCGCGCGCGCATTGTCCGCATCCTCGGCACCCGGCGGCTCAGACTCCGGGCAGGATGCGCAGCGCCACGCCGTAGTCCGGCACCGGCCGGCCCGTGCCGCGCAGCATCGCGTAGGCCCGCTGGGCGCCGATCCCGTGCTCGTGCATGAGGACCGCGACCGCGCCGGCGACCTGGGGGGCGGCGAACGAGGTGCCGCTCCACAGGGCGAACGAGTCGGCCGGGAACGTGTCCGGGTCGGCGGTGAACTCGTACGACTCGCTGCCCTGTACGAACGGCCCGCAGATCCCCTCCGCGACGGTGGAGCAGTCCACCCAGAACCCATGGCTCGACCACGGTGCGGCGCGGTGGTCGGCCGTCAGGCCCGCCACCGAGACCACCTGGCGGAACGCCCCCGGCCACATCGGTCGGGTGTCCCCACCGTTGCCGGCCGCGGCGACGACGAGCACCTCACGGCCCTCCTCGCGCTCGATCTCCTCGATGCGCTCGAGCGCGGCCTCCACCGCGAGCGAGGGCTGGTCGTAGAGCGTCACCGAGCCGAGCGAGAGGTTGACGACGTCGGCGCCGTCCTCGACCGCCCGCACCATCGCGGTCGCGACGTCGATCTCGGTGCCCACACCGCCGCCGAGCAGCGCCCGGTAGACCCGGATCGTCGCCATCGGCGCCACCCGTGCGACGACGCCGGCGACGAACGTGCCGTGGCCGGCGCACAGGTCCAGGTAGCCGTCCCGCGGCTCGACGTCGAGCGGGTCGACGTTGGGGTGCTTGCCGTGGGCGTGGCGCGGCACGTCGACGAGCCACCCGTCCGTGCGCCGCTGCGCGGTGATGCCGGTGTCGACGATCGCGACCTGCGGCGCGTGCTCGACGGGCACCGGGACGAACGGCTGCAGCGGCGGGGCCAGCGCCGGGCCGCCGAGGTTCTTGATGACCGGGCCGCACGGCAGCACCTGGTTCTGCGAGGCGGCGAACCCACGCAGCCGCAGCTCCGCGACGGTGTCGTCGAGCTCGTCGGCGGTCACACCGTCGGCCGCCTGCAGCAGCACGATGCGGTCGTCGATGCCGGGTGCCTCGAGCGGGACACGCTCGAGTCCGCGGATCTCGAGGTAGGACCGCGCGCCCGCGTCCTCCCAGGTGCGGCGCGTCACGATGAGCTCGCGCTCGACGACGAGGGTCTCGATGGCGCCGTGCCCGCCGACCGCGCCGACCCAGCGGTCCGTCCGCGCGTGGTACCGGGCGCGGACCGACCGGGCGACCTGCCGCCGCAGGGCCGGCTCGTGCGGCGTGCGCAGGAGCTCGGCGACCTGCTGGCGCACCTTCGCGTGCGCGGGGGTCTGCCCGTTCCCTGGGACCGGGGAGGCGAGGCCGGTACCGTCGGAGGTGCTCATGCGAGGGGACTCCTTCGAAGTCGCGTAGGACGGGCGGGGGTGGGGCGTGCCAGAGGCCGTGAGCGACGGCGCACGCCCTCCCGTCGGGACAGAGAGCCCCGACGACCTGGTGATACATGCTCGTCGGCTCGCCGACCAGGCCGTGTTCGACCCGACGGGCGTCGAGGACGAGATTCGACGGCTGGTGGCCGACGCCGAGCGCCGGGGTGCGCCCGACGGCGTGGCTCTGGCGCTGCGGGCGTTGGCGACGGTGCACAGGACCCGGTGGGAGCTGACCGAGGCCGCCCGCCTGCTCGAGCGCGGCCTGCGCCTCGCCGTCCGGAACCGGATGCCGTTCGTCGAGGCGGAGGTCCGAGGGACGCGGGCGGTGGTGCGACAGGAACAGGGTCGGATCGCGGCCGCCCGGCGCGACATCGCGGCTGCCACGCACGCCCTGCGGCGCGCCACCGACGCTGTGGAGCGCGAGCGCCGCACGGTCGGTGCTCACCTCGAGCTCCAGATGGCCGTGATCGACCAGAACGCCGGCCGGGCGCAGCAGGCCGAGCTCCGGTACCGCCGGATCGTCGCCGCCGGTGGGCTCCCGGATGGGATCGCGCTGCGGGTCGGCAACAACCTGGCGCTCCTCCTGGCGGCGCGCGGCGCCTACCGCGAAGCCCTCGAGGCGTCGGACCGCGCGGTCGAGATCGCGACGCGGCTCGGCCCCAGGATCGCCGCCCTCGCGCGCCAGACCCACGCGTGGATCGTCGTGCGCCAGGGACGCCTGGCCGACGGCCTGGCGGAGTTCGACGAGGTGGCCGCGACGTACGCGCAGACGGGCCTGCCGCTGGGCGAGTACGAGATCGAGCTGGCCGACACCATGGCGGACCTCCGGCTGCTGCCCGAAGCGGTCGTGGCGGCGCAGGCGGCCGTCGACGAGTTCGCCGCCGCCGAGACCTGGCTCATGTGGGTCGAGGCGCAGGTGCGGCTCGCGCGGCTCCTGCTCGCGTCGGGCGACGCGCGCCGCGCCGCGGAGCTCGCCGCGGAGGTCGTCGCGCGAAGCACCGCGCAGCGCCGGATGGCGTGGACCGACCGCGCCCGGCTCGTCGGCGCGCAGGCCCGGCTGGACAGCGGGGTCGGCACCGAGGCGGACGCCGCGGTGGCGCGTCGCGCCGCCGGACGCTTCGAGCGCTCCGGCGACCTCGTCGACGCCGCGCAGGCCTACCTCGTCGCCGGCCGGGCCGCGCTCGCCACCGGCCATCCCGCGGCGGCGCGCACCGCGCTCGCGACCGCCGGCCGGATCGCCGCCCACGGCCCCCTGCTGCTGCGCGTCCGGGGGCGGCTGGCGCTGGCCACCAGGGCCCGGATCGACGGCGACCGCGCCGCGGTGCTGCGCGAGGCCGGCGCGGGGCTGCGTGACCTCGCGGCGCACCGCGACACGCTGCCGACGATGGAGCTGCGCGCCCTCGCGTCCGGCCACGGCGCCGAGCTCGGCGAGATCGGCCTGGCCGAGCTGCTGCGCGACGGCACGCCGGCGCAGACCCTCCGCTGGATGGAACGCACCCGCGCGGCGGCGGTCCTCGCCCGCCTGCCCGTCCTGGAGCCCGGCGAGAGCGCCGGCGACAGGCCGGGCGCTCGCGGCGAGGCCAAGGCGGCGACCCGGGGCGTGCCGGCAGCCGCCCATCCTGTCGCTCGTCTCGCGACGCCGGAGTTCCGGGTCGATGGAGACGCAGGCTGGGCGGCGCCGCCGGGCCTCGCCCGCCTACGCGCGGGCCTGGACGGGCGCGTGCTCGTCGAGACCGGCCTGTGCGAGGGGCGGTACGTCGCGGTCGTCGTGCGGGCCCGCGGCGCCCGCGTGGTCGACCTCGGCCCGCGGGAAAGCGTCGAGGAGCCGCTGCACGCGCTCGTGTTCGCGCTGCGGCGGCTGGCCTCGCCGCGCTCGTCGGCCGCGGCGCAGGCGGCGCGCGTCAACGCCGACGCCCGGCTGCGGGTGCTGCGGGAGCTGCTCGTGGCGCCGCTGGGGGTGGCGCCGGACGACGAGCTCGTCGTTGCGCCCGTGGGCCCGCTGCACGGCGTGCCCTGGTCGGCGCTGCACGACGGGCCGGTGTCACTCGCCCCCTCCGCGACGGTGTGGCTCGCGACCACCGCGGCGGCCGCGCCCCCGGCCGGGTCCGCCGCCACCGTGCTCGTCGCCGGGCCGGGCCTGGCCGGCGCGCAGGACGAGGTGGACGCGCTCGCGGCGGTGCACCCGCACGCGCGCGTGTTCGGCGCCACCGCGAGCCTGGTCGCGCCCGTGACAGACGCGCTCGCGGCGGCTGACCTGGCGCACCTCGCGTGCCACGGCGTCCCGCGCGCCGACAACCCCATGTTCTCCTCGCTCGTGCTGGCGGACGGGCCGGTGACGGTCCAGGAGCTGCACCGCGCCGGTGTCGCACCGCACCGGCTCGTGCTGGCCTCGTGCCACTCCGGCGCCGACGTGGCGTACGCGGGCGACGAGGTGCTCGGGTTCGTCAGCGGGATGCTGGCCCGCGGCACGGCGGGTGTGGTGGCCAACATCGCGGCCGTGCCGGACGTCGAGGTCGTCGACCTCATGGTGGGGCTGCACCGGCGCCTGGCGGCGGGCCAGACGATGGCCCGCGCGCTGCACGCCGCGCGCGCCGAGATCGACCGCGACACGCCCGCGGGGTTCGTCAACTGGTGCACGTTCGGCGCGCACGGCGCCGCCTGAGGTCGGCGGACCGGCGCCGACGGCCGCTGAGCACCACCGGGTTTTGGCGGGACACGTCCGGTGCCGTACCCTGATCTGGCCCAAGACCACCGGTCGTCGGGTGCTGCCCTTGCCAAGGGTCGTACCCGCCCGAAGTCCCGCTCACGCGGAGGCCGGCGCAGGCGAGAGTTCCGCACGGTGCGCGTCCGCGCCTGCTGTGCCCCGAGCGCCGTGCCTGCGCCGGGGCTCTTCGTGTGTCAGGGGACCGGTGGCACCACCATCGGAAGGAATGCCATGGCGAGGCCGGACAAGGCCGCTGCCGTCGCGGAGCTCACGGAGAAGTTCAAGAGCTCCGGCGCGGCGGTGCTCACCGAGTACCGCGGGCTGACGGTTGCGCAGCTCAAGGCGCTGCGAACCGCGCTGCGTGGCAACGCGGACTACGCCGTGGTGAAGAACACGCTGACCGCGATCGCGGCCAGGGACGCCGGTCTGGAGGTGCTGGCCGACACCCTCAAGGGCCCGTCGGCGATCGCCTTCGTCACCGGTGACCCGGTCGCCACCGCGAAGAGTCTGCGCGACTTCGCCAAGGCGAACCCCGCCCTGGTCGTCAAGGGGGGCGTCCTCGACGGGCGGCCCCTGACTGCGGCGGACGTCACCAAGCTCGCGGACCTCGAGTCCCGCGAGGTGCTGCTGGCCAAGGCGGCCGGCGCGATGAAGGCCAAGCTCTACCAGGCCGCGTACCTGTTCACGGCGCCGGCGTCGAAGGCGGTTCGCACCGTCGAGGCGCTGCGTGTGAAGCAGGAGGAGACTGCGGCCTGAGCCCTCGCGCAGGCCGTCACCACAACCCCAGCACGTCCGCCGGCAGGTGCCGGCGGCCAACCCGGAAGGAACCGCCAC
>JAJYTJ010000211.1 GCA_021793115.1 Actinomycetes bacterium
GCCGGGTGCTCCCGCCCGTCGTCGTCGTGCGCTCCGGCCGGCAGGTGCACGTCCCCGTCCACGTCGCGCACGGCGACCCCGTGCGCGCGTGGCTCGAGCTGGACGCCGAGGCCGGGGGCGGCCGCATCGAGCTCGCGCAGGCGGACGTCTGGGTGGAGCCCCGCAGCGTGGACGGGCGCCTCGTCGGCCGCGCCACCTTCACGCTGCCACCGGACCTGCCGCTGGGCTGGCACGAGATCCACGCGCAGCTGCCGGACAGCACGGCGCACGCCCCGGTCGTCGTGACCCCCGACCGCCTGGAGCTGGTCGGCGGCCTGGAGCACCGGCGGGCCTGGGGCTACATGGGGCAGCTCTACTCGATCCGGTCGCGGTCGTCGTGGGGCATCGGCGACCTGGGCGACCTGGCGGAGATCGTCGCGCTCGCGGGCCGCCGTTCGGGTGCGGACTTCCTGCTCGTCAACCCGCTGGCCGCCGCCGAGCCGACCACGCCGATGACGCCCAGCCCCTACCTGCCGGCCACCCGGCGGTTCGTCAACCCGCTCTACATCCGCGTGGAGGACGTCCGCGAGGCCGGCTACCTCTCGTCGGCCGACCGCGCGCTGGTCGAGTGGTCCGCCGAGCCGGCGCTCGCGCTCGACGACGACCCGCGCCAGATCGACCGCGACGTCGCGTGGACCGCCAAGAAGGCCGCGCTCGAGGTCGTCTTCGCCGTGCCGCGCTCGCCGGCCCGCCAGCAGGCGTTCGACGACTACGTCGCGGCGGAGGGGCCCGGGCTGGAGACCTTCGCGCTGTGGTGCGCGCTCGTCGAGCGCTACGGCGGCATCGCCGCCTGGCCCGACGAGGCCCGCGACCCGTCCTCCGAGCTCGTCGCCGCCGCGCGCGTGGAGCTGGCCGAGCGCGTGCGCTTCTTCGAGTGGCTCCAGTGGGTGGCCGACGAGCAGCTGGCGGTCGCGCAGCGCGCCGCCACGGACGCGGGCATGCGGATCGGGATCATGCACGACCTCGCGGTCGGCGCGCACCCGGAGGGCGCCGACGCGTGGGCCCTGCGCGACGTCCTGGCGACCGGCGCGACCGTGGGCGCCCCGCCGGACATGTACAACCAGCAGGGCCAGGACTGGTCGCAGCCGCCGTGGCACCCGGACGCGCTGGCCCGGGCCGGCTACCGCCCGTACCGGGACATGATCCGCACGCTGCTGCGCCACGCGGGCGCGCTGCGCATCGACCACGTCATCGGGCTGTTCCGGCTGTGGTGGGTGCCACGCGGGCACCCGGCCACCGAGGGCGCGTACGTCCGCTACGACCACGAGGCGCTCGTCGGGATCCTCGCGCTGGAGGCGCAGCGGGCCGGCGCCCTCGTCATCGGCGAGGACCTGGGCACGGTGGAGCCCTGGGTGCGCGACTACCTGTCGGAGCGCGGCATCCTCGGCACGTCCGTGCTGTGGTTCGAGAAGGACCACGCCGGCAACCCGCTCGCGCCCGAGCACTACCGCCGGCTCGCGCTGGCCAGCGTGACGACCCACGACCTGCCCCCCACCGCCGGCTACCTCGCCGGGGAGCACGTGGCGCTGCGCGCCCGCCTCGGCCTGCTGACCAGGCCGGTCGAGGAGGTGGCGGCGGAGGCCGACGACGAGCGTGAGCGCATGGTCGCCGCGCTGCACGGCCGCGGCCTGCTCGGTCCCCAGCCGTCCGAGCGCGAGGTCATCGAGGCGCTGCACCGCTGGGTCCTGGCGACCCCCGCCGTGCTCGTCGGCGTGGCGCTCACCGACGCCGTGGGGGAGCGCCGCGCCCAGAACCAGCCGGGCACGGACCGCACCTACCCCAACTGGAAGGTGCCGCTCGCGGACTCCGCCGGGCGGGTCGTGCTCGTCGAGGACCTCTTCGACAACGCCCGGCTCACCTCGCTCGCCGCGGTCATGGACCGCGGCTGACGGACCCGGCCGGTCATGGACCGCGGCTGACGGACCCGGCTCAGCCCCGCCGGCGGTCGGCCTCCTGCGCCGCCAGCGTGCGCCGCGCGTCGTCCCCCTGCTCGGCGACGATGCGCCGCAGCGCGGGAGCCGCGTCGGGGTGCTCGTCGAGCCACCGCTGCGTGCGGCCCACCACGTCGACGCGGGCGTCGCCCGTGAGCGCCAGGGGGTGCAGGCCGAACGCGAGGTTCTGCGCGATCTCGTTGGTCCGCGCGGCCCAGACGGCCTCGAGCGACGCGAAGTACGGCTCGACGAACGGCAGCAGGAGCGACGGGTCGTGCGCGCGGGCGAAGCCCGCGATCGTCGCCGCCTGGACGGCGTTCGGCAGGTCGTCCCGGTCGAGCAGCGACGACCAGGCGGCGGCCTTGGCGGCCGCCGTCGGGAGCGCGGCGCGCGCGGTGGCGGCGGCGCGCTCGCCCGTGGCGGTGGCGTCGGCGGTCAGCTGGGCGGCGATCTCGGCGTCACCCGCGCGTCCGCCCGCCACGAGGGAGGTGAGCAGCTCCCAGCGCAGGTCGGTGTCGATGGGCCGGCCGGGCAGCGTCCGGCTCCCGTCGAGCAGCGCGGCGACGAGGTCGAGCTGCCCGGGCGTCGACGCGTGCAGCGCGAACGCCTTGAGCAGCTGCAGCTGCGTGTCGGAGCCGCCGGGCACCTGCCCGAGGAGCTCGGCGAGCCGGTCGGCCGCGGCCGCGGCGGCCTGCGCCCGGTGCTCGGGCGCGACGTACAGGTCGAGCGCGGTGCGCAGCTGGCGCAGCTGCACCTGGACCACCGTCGAGTCCGTCTCGTGCGTGAGGTACCGCAGCATCATGTCGACGTAGTCCCGAGCGGACATCTCGCCGTCGCGCGTCCCGTCCCAGGCGGCGGCGAGCACGAGCGAGCGCGGCAGGGACGACGTGAAGCTGGCCAGGTGCGCGGCCGCGGTCGTGCGCGAGGCCTCGTCGAGGCGAATCCGGGCGTACGCCAGGTCGTCGTCGTTGACCAGCACGAGGTCCGGGCGACGGCGGCCGACGAGCGCCGGCACGGCCGTCACGGGGCCGTCCACGTCGAGCTCCTCGCGCCACGTCCGCACCAGGCGGCCGTCGTGCGCCACGTCGTAGCCGCCGATCGCCAGGCGGTGCGGGCGGGCGACCGGGTGCTCGTCGGGCAGCTCCTGGAGCACGTCGAACGCGGTGATGACGCCGTCGTCGTCGGTCTCGATGCGCGGGCGCAGCAGCGTCACGCCCGCCTGCTCCAGCCACAGCCGCGACCACGCGGACAGGTCCCGCCCGCTCGTCGTCTCCAGCTCGGACAGCAGGTCGGACAGCGACGTGTTGCCCCAGGCGTGCTTGGCGAAGTAGGCGCGCACGCCCGCGTCGAACTGGTCCTGGCCCACCCACGCGACGAGCTGGCGCAGCACGGAGGCGCCCTTGGCGTAGGTGATGCCGTCGAAGTTGACCTCGACGTCCTCGAGGTCGCGGATGTCCGCGGCGATCGGGTGCGTGCTCGGCAGCTGGTCCTGCGCGTACGCCCAGCGCTTCTCCAGGGACTGGAACGTGGTCCACGCGCTCGTCCACCGGGTCGCCTCGGCGGTGGCGCGCGTCGACTGGAACTCGGCGAACGACTCGTTGAGCCACAGGTCGTCCCACCAGCGCATGGTGACGAGGTCGCCGAACCACATGTGCGCGAGCTCGTGCAGCACGGTCACGGCGCGCCGCTCGACGGTGGCCTGCGGCACCGCCGAGCGGAACACGTAGGACTCGACGAACGTCACCGCGCCCGCGTTCTCCATGGCGCCGGCGTTGAACTCGGGGACGAAAACCTGGTCGTACTTCTCGAACGGGTAGGGCCGGCCGAAGACGTCCTCGTAGAAGGCGAACCCGGCCCGCGTGATGTCGACGATCTCGTCGGCCTCGAGGTGCTGGGCGAGCGACGCCCGGCAGTACACGCCGAGCGGGATGGTGCGCCCGTCGCTGCTCGTCAGCTCGCGGTGCTCGCCCACGTACGGCCCGGCGACCACGGCGGTGATGTACGAGGAGATCCGCGGCGTGCGGGTGAACACCCAGCGCCGCGCGCCCGTGTCCCGGCCGTTGCGGTTGACGACGCCGGGGACGGGGTCGGGGTCGCCCGTCGTCGGCGAGTTGGAGATGACCGTCCAGTGGGCCGGCGCGGTGACGGTGAACGCGAACGTCGCCTTGAGGTCCGGCTGCTCGAAGACCGCGAACACGCGCCGCGAGTCCGCGACCTCGAACTGCGAGTAGAGGTACACCTCGCCGTCGACCGGGTCGACGAACCGGTGCAGGCCCTCGCCGGTGTTCATGTACGCGCAGTCCGCGACCACGACGAGCTCGTTGTCGGCCGTCAGGTCGGCGAGCGCGATGCGGGAGTCGGCGACGACCTGCGCGGGGTCGAGGTCGCGGCCGTTGAGGCGGACCGTGTGCACCGCGGGCGCGATGAGGTCGACGAACGTCGAGGCCCCCGGGGTCGCCCCGAACCTGATCGTCGTGCGCGACGCGAACGTCGTGGACGACGTCGTCAGGTCGAGCTCGACGTTGTACGACCGGGCCTGCACGATCCCGGCGCGCTCACGCGCCTCGGCACGGGTGAGGTTCTGACCTGGCACGGAGGACTCCCTGACGACGTGGTGTGGGCCGGAGCCGATCATGGCACGCCGCGGGGCCGGCCCACCCACGGACCGGCTCTGCCCGCAGGGGCCCGTCCGGGCGGGCCGGCATGCATGGCACAGTCGGGGTGGGCAGACTCGGGACGTTCGGGTCTCACCCACGCGAGAGGATCGGTGCCGTGTCCCAGACCGTCGACTTCTGGTTCGACCCCGTGTGCCCCTGGGCCTGGATGACGTCACGCTGGATCGACGAGGTCGCGCGCCTGCGGCCCATCGAGGTCCGGTGGCACGTCATGAGCCTGTCCGTGGTCAACGAGGGCCGCGACCTGGAGCCGTCGTACCGGAACCTCATGGACCGGTCGTGGGGCCCGGTGCGCGTGCTCGTGGCCGCCGCCGCCGCGCACGGCGACGGCGTGCTCAAGCCGCTCTACGACGCGATGGGCACGCGCCGGCACCCGGGTGGCCGCTCCGACACCGACGCGATCGTCGCGGAGTCGCTCGCCGAGGTGGGCCTGCCCGCGTCCCTCGCCGAGGCGGCGACCACCGATGCGCACGACGACGCGCTGCGCGCCTCGACCTCCGCCGCGCTGGCGCTCGTGGGCGACGACGTCGGCACGCCCGTGGTGGCCATCGACGGCGTCGGGTTCTTCGGCCCCGTGGTCACGCCCGCGCCGCGCGGCGAGCAGGCGCTCGCGATGTTCGACGGCCTGGCCCTCATGACGAGCGTGCCCGGCTTCTACGAGCTCAAGCGGACCCGCACGTCGGGACCGGAGTTCGAGGGGGCGGGGGCGTGAGGCGCCGCACCCGCCGACGGTGGGAGCGGTGAGCGCGTCGGCGCCGGGCGCCCCGCGCCCCGGTGGCGCGCGGGGCGGCGGGGGTGCGCCGGGCCGCGCGGGCGCG
>JAJYTJ010000212.1 GCA_021793115.1 Actinomycetes bacterium
TACCGCGGGCGCGAAGGCATGTGGTCCTGGGTCGCGCACCGGGTCACCGGCGTCGCGATCTTCTTCTTCCTGCTCGTCCACGTGCTCGACACCGCGCTGGTCCGCGTGTCACCGCAGGCGTACAACGAGGTCATCGGCACGTACAAGAACCCCGTCATGGGGCTCGGCGAGGCCGGCCTGGTCGCCGCGATCGTGTTCCACGCGCTCAACGGGCTGCGGATCATCCTCGTCGACTTCTGGTCCAAGGGGCCCAAGTACCAGCGCGTCATGCTCTGGGTGGTCGTCGGGCTGTGGGTGGTGCTCATGGCCGGCTTCCTGCCCGTGCAGCTCGTGCACACCTTCCGGAGCCACTGATGACGACGATCGCCGAGCCCCGATCCCGGGCCACCCGCAGGACCGCACGCACCAACACCGAGATGATCGGCTGGATCTTCATGCGCGCGTCCGGCGTGCTGCTGATCGTCCTCATCTTCGGGCACCTCATCACCAACCTCATCACCGACGGCGGCGTCCACGCGATCGACTTCGGGTTCGTCGCGGGCAAGTGGGCCCAGCCGATCTGGCAGGTGTGGGACCTGCTCATGCTGTGGCTGGCCATGCTCCACGGCACCAACGGCGTGCGGACGATCATCAACGACTACGCGGAGCGCACCGGCACGCGCCTGGTGCTCAAGTCGCTGCTCTACCTGGCCGCGGTCGTCATCGTCGTGCTCGGCACCCTGGTGATCTTCACCTTCAACCCCTGCCCGCCGGGTGCCCCCGCGGACCTGCTGCCCTCCTTCTGCACGGCCTGACGAGGACTGACGAACGATGCAGACACATCAGTACGACGTGGTGATCGTCGGCGCCGGCGGCGCCGGCATGCGCGCGGCGCTCGAGTCCTCGACCCGGGCCCGCACGGCGGTCATCTCCAAGCTCTACCCCACCCGGTCCCACACGGGCGCGGCGCAGGGCGGCATGTGCGCCGCGCTGGCCAACGTGGAGGAGGACAACTGGGAGTGGCACACGTTCGACACCGTCAAGGGCGGTGACTACCTCGTCGACCAGGACGCCGCCGAGGTCATGGCCAAGGAGGCCATCGACGCGGTGCTCGACCTGGAGAAGATGGGCCTGCCGTTCAACCGGACGCCCGAGGGCAAGATCGACCAGCGGCGGTTCGGCGGCCACACCCGCAACCACGGTGACGCCCCCGTGCGCCGCGCCTGCTACGCGGCGGACCGCACCGGCCACATGATCCTGCAGACGCTCTACCAGAACTGCGTCAAGCAGGACGTCGAGTTCTACAACGAGTTCTACGTGCTCGACCTGCTCGTCGACCACGACCTGGCCGCCTCCCACGTGCCCGACGGCGAGGACGTCCACGTCTCGGGCGTCGTCGCGTACGACCTGGCCACCGGCGAGATCCACGTGTTCCAGGCCAAGGCGGTCATCCTCGCCACCGGCGGCGCGGGCAAGGTCTTCAAGACGACGTCGAACGCGCACACCCTCACCGGCGACGGCATCGCCCTGGCCTACCGCCGCGGCATCCCGCTGGAGGACATGGAGTTCTTCCAGTTCCACCCGACGGGGCTCGCCGGCCTGGGCATCCTGCTGTCCGAGGCGGCCCGCGGCGAGGGCGCCATCCTGCGCAACTCCGAGGGCGAGCGCTTCATGGAGCGCTACGCGCCGACGATCAAGGACCTCGCCCCGCGCGACATCGTCGCCCGTGCGATGGCCAACGAGGTGCGCGAGGGACGTGGCGCCGGCCCGCACAAGGACTACGTGCTGCTCGACCTCACGCACCTCGACCCGGCCGTCATCGACGCCAAGCTGCCGGACATCACGGAGTTCGCCCGCACCTATCTGGGGGTTGAGCCCTACACCGAGCCCGTGCCCGTGTACCCGACGGCGCACTACATGATGGGCGGGGTGCCGACGACGATCGAGGGCGAGGTGCTGCGCAACGCCACCGACGTGATCCGCGGGCTGTACGCCGCCGGTGAGTGCGCGTGCGTCTCGGTCCACGGCTCCAACCGCCTGGGCACCAACTCGCTGCTGGACATCAACGTGTTCGGCAAGCGCTCCGGGCGTGCCGCGGCCGCGTACGCCGCCGGCGCCGACTTCGTCGCGCTGCCCGACGACCCCGCCGGGCCCGTCGTGGCCGAGCTCGAGGCGATCCGCACCCGGTCGGACGGCGAGCGCGTGGCCGACATCCGCACGGAGCTGCAGCAGACGATGGACACCAACGCCCAGGTGTTCCGCACGGAGGCCTCGCTGCAGCAGGCACTGGCCGACATCCGGGCGCTGCGCAAGCGGTACGCCGCGGTGGGCGTGCAGGACCGGTCGCGCACGTTCAACACCGACCTGCTCGAGGCCGTGGAGCTCGGCTTCCTGCTCGACGTGGCGGAGACCGTCGTCGTCGGCGCGATCAACCGGAAGGAGTCGCGCGGCGGCCACTTCCGCGAGGACTTCCCGAAGCGCGACGACGCCGGCTACATGCGGCACACGCTGGCCTACCGCCGGCCGCTCTCGGTCGCGCCGGAGGACACCGACGGGGACGCCGACGGCGCGTTCCACTGGGTCACCCCGTTCGACGACTACCAGCTCGTGCTGGGCTCGAAGCCCGTCACGGTCACCCGCTACCAGCCGATGGAGCGCAAGTACTGATGACCGCCACCCTGGAAGCCACGAGCCAGCTGGGCGAGGTGCCGTCGTTCGAGGTGCGGCTCAAGGTCCGCCGCTACCTGCCCCCGGAGTCCGACGTCGCCGCGCCGTACGGCGCCCCCGCCCCGCAGGCCGAGGCCTACTGGCAGGAGTTCACGGTCCGGGTCCACGGCACCGACCGGGTGCTCGACGCGCTGCACAAGGTCAAGTGGGAGCAGGACGGCTCGCTGACGTTCCGCCGCTCGTGCGCGCACGGCGTGTGCGGCTCGGACGCGATGCGGATCAACGGCCGCAACCGCCTGGCCTGCAAGACCCTCCTCAAGGACCTGGACCCGTCCAAGCCCATCACCATCGAGCCCATCAAGGGCCTGCCGGTGGTCAAGGACCTCGTCGTCGACATGGAGCCGTTCTTCGCCTCCTACCGCGAGATCATGCCGTTCCTCGTCACCGCGGGGAACGCGCCCACCCGGGAGCGGCTGCAGTCTCCCGAGGAGCGGGCGCGGTACGACGACACCACCAAGTGCATCCTCTGCGCCTGCTGCACGTCGAGCTGCCCGGTGTTCTGGAACGACGGCCAGTACTTCGGCCCGGCGGCGATCGTCAACGCGCACCGGTTCATCTTCGACAGCCGGGACGCGGGGGCGGCCCAGCGCCTGGAGATCCTCAACGACAAGGAAGGCGTGTGGCGCTGCCGCACCACCTTCAACTGCACCGAGGCCTGCCCGCGCGGCATCGAGGTGACGAAGGCCATCGCCGAGGTCAAGCGCGCGATGATCACGCGCGCCTACTGACCACCGGCTCCGCCCCCCCCCCCCCCCCCGCCCCCGGCGTGCGCCTCTGGGCCCCACCTCTGGGCCCTGCCGACCCCTCGCGCTGCGCCCCTCACCTCCACACCCCAAGCGGAACCATCCGGCCGCCCAGTGGAGCCGTTCGACGTCCAGTGGAACCACCCGGCCGCCCAGTGGAGCCGTTTGAGCCTGACCGGAGGCGTTTGACGACGACACGCCGTCCCGAGGTGTCATTCGGCTCCACTGTTCGCCGGTGGAGGCTGGTCGGCGCGAGATCCTGGACGTGGGGCCACGGGCAGGTCACTCGTCGGGCCGGACCCGCCAGCGGCGTCGCGTGCCCACCGCGAACCGGCGTTGCTCGACGAGCCGCGCGCGCCATTGCATCCGCCGCTCCGCGCCGCGCTGGTCCGCCGCGGTCATGGTCACCGGAGTCAGCCCGACGGCGGCCATCCGCTCCCGGCGGGCCGCGTCGGAGCGGCGCTTCTCGGCGGAGGCGTGGTACTCCCCGTCGTACTCGCCGACGAGGCCCGTTCGCTCGTCGAGCAGGTCGACCATCGCGACGAATCGACCGTCCTCGTCCTCGACGACCGGGTTGCAGCGCGGCCGCGGCAGTCCGGCGGTCAACCACTCGAGCCGCATCAGCGTCTCCATCGGAGACCGGACGTGGTCGTCGGCCAGTGCGAGCGCGCGCCGCGCCCGGGTCACACCGCGCCATCGCGGCCGCCCGACGATCATGCGGCGCAACTCGTCGGCGCCGACCACCCTCAGCGTCAGCAGGCGGTCGAGCGCCATCACGGCGCCCGCCGGCGACGACAGCCGCGCGAGGTCGAAGGCCGTGCGCAGGGGCGTGGTGACGTGCCCGGCGCCGCACGGTGCCCGCTCGTCGTCCGGAACGCGGCTGCGGAACACACGCTGCCCCGGCCGCGGGACGATGCGCGAGTCCGGCGGAGCAAGGAGGAGCACCGCCGCCGGGCCGGACGGCTCGTCGTACGCCGTGCGGCCGTCGAACACGCGGACAAGGTCCGCGGGCGGGGACGCCGCATCCTCGTGGACCCGCGCGGCGGCCCAGCCGCCGACCGTGACGCCGTTGGTGGCCAGCTCGAGCGCGACCGCGAGCCGAACGAGGGGGTCGGAGGCCTCGACCCAGTCCGCCAGGTAGAGGCCGTGCCACGGATGTGCGTACCCGAGCCCTCGGAGCGACCGGGGCGGCACACCGCGATCGCGGGCTGACGCGGGCCGCAGGACGGTCGGAAGGTGATCCATCGCGCCACGGCATCACGTTGTCCCAGGCCTGGGGATGACCGCGAGGCTCTGCTGTGCGCGGAGCGCGGGATCACGGCTCCTGTGGGCGGCTCGACGCTGTCGACAAGTCCGCACGGCGTGCGAGGCGCCACCACGTTCGAGACAACCCGTCGGGTGGAGTCGCTGCTCACACCAGTGGAACCGTGTGGAGTCGATTGACAGTCGGCAACGGCGTGTCGGGGTCAAACGGCACCACTGAATGTCAGGAGGCTCCACTCGGTTCCGGTGGACGGTCAGGAGGCTCCACTCGGTGCCGGTGGACGGTCAGGAGGCTCCACTCGATACCGGTGGGGTCGGGGGCATCGAAGGCGCCGGACTCGCGGGCGGCGGGGGCAGCGGCGGGTTCGCGGTCCATGCGGCCGCCGTCAGCACGATCCGCGCCATGAGGTTGACCCACGCCAGCAGCACCACGATGACGGCGAACGGCACCAGCGCCGCGTTGGTCCGCAGGCTGCCGGACACCGCCGAGGTACCGAGCAGCCGGAGCGCGCCGAGCCCCACGCCGGCGAGCGCCGCGCCGGCCAGCAGGTCCTTGCGCGGCGGCCGCTGGCCCGCGAGCACCCGGACGATGAGAACGAACGTCGCCGCGTCGACGACGAACGCCACGAGGACCGCCAGCACCCGCACCGTGGGCCCGGCGACGCCGGGGTGGCCCAGCCACCCCGCGAGCCGGTCCGTCACGGTGGTGAGGGTCAGGGTGAGCACCGCGGACGCCGCGGCGC
>JAJYTJ010000213.1 GCA_021793115.1 Actinomycetes bacterium
CAGGCGGCAGGGGGCAGGGGACAGGGGACAGGGGCCAGGGGGGCGCCAGCCACGGACGGGGTGCGCACGAGGAGCCGGGCGGGCTGCCGGTGCGAGACGGGTGGGACGTTCGGACTAACCTGCGGCGGTGACTTCGATGGCCGCCGCGGCACCGGCCGCGGCTCCGCTCGTCGTGCGCACCGTGCCCCTGGACCGCCTGCCGGGCGCGCGCACCGGCGAGGGCGACGAGCCCGACGCCCGCGACCTGCTCGACCTGCTGCCCGCCGACGCGCCCCTGGCCTGGGTGCGACGCGGCGACGGCCTCGTCGCCTGGGGCGAGGCCGTGCGGATCGAGACGAGCGGCCCCGAGCGGTTCGCACGCGCCGACGAGGCGTGGCGACGGATCGTCGAGCACGCCGTGGTGCGCGACGAGGTGCGGCTGCCCGGCACCGGACCCGTGGCGTTCGGCTCGTTCTCGTTCGACGACGAGTCAGCGGCGGGCGGTGTGCTCGTCGTGCCGCGCGTCGTCGTCGGGCGCCGCGCCGGCCGCGCCTGGCTCACCACGCTGACCCCGGCGGGCGGCCTCGGCGCGCCGCCCGACGCGGCCGCGCTGCGCCTGGCCGACCCACCCACCGGCCCCGGCGACGTGCGGCAGGCCGACGGCGCGCTGACCCCGGAGCGCTGGGGCGTGGCCGTGAGCGACGCGGTGGCGCGGATCCGGCGGGGCGACGTGGACAAGGTCGTGCTCGCGCGCGACGTCACGGTGACCGGCGAGCGGCCCGTCGACCCCCGCTGGGTGGCCCGGCGGCTGGCCGACCGGTACGCGGCCACCTGGACGTTCGTCGTCGACGGCCTGGTGGGCGCCACGCCCGAGCTGCTGGTGCGCTCGCAGAAGGGGCTGGTGACCTCGCGCGTGCTCGCGGGGACCATCCGCCGCACGGGGAACGACGAGGCCGACATGGCGCGCGCCGGCATCCTCGCCCACTCGTCGAAGGACCTCGAGGAGCACGAGTACGCCGTGGCGTCGGTCGCCGCCGCGCTCACGCCCTTCTGCTCGTCGACGAACGTGCCGGACGTGCCCTTCGTGCTACCGCTGCCCAACGTGCTGCACCTGGCGTCCGACGTCACGGGCGTGCTGGGGCCCGACGAGCCCCGCCCCTCGTCGCTGGCGCTGGCGGCCGCGCTGCACCCCTCGGCCGCCGTGTGCGGGACGCCGACCGCCGCCGCGCGCGACGTCATCCGCGCGGTCGAGCACATGGACCGCGACCGGTACGCGGGCCCCGTGGGCTGGCTCGGCGCCGACGGCGACGGCGAGTGGGGCATCGGCCTGCGGTCCGGGCGCGTGTCCGGCGACGACCCGCGGACGGTGCGCCTCTTCGCCGGGTGCGGCGTGGTGGCCGCGTCCGAGGCGGCCGCCGAGCTGGCGGAGTCGGAGGCCAAGCTCGAGCCCATGCGCTGGGCGCTCGGGGTCCCGACGCGCTGACGACGACGGGCGGCCACCGGCTCGGTGACCGCCCGTCGTGCGCCGCGTCCTGCTCGGTGCGGCGCGGTGCTTCAGCCCTGCGAGCTGCTGCCCGGCGTGCTGCTGCTGCCCTGGCCCCGCTGCTGCTGCAGCCACTGCCACAGCTCCTGCGGCGTCATGTTCTGCAGGTTGCCCGGCATGGTGCCGCTGCTGCCGCCCTGGGTGCTCGGCGCGCCCTGCGGGTTCTGCGCGCTCGTGTCGGCCTTGGTGGCGAGCGTGACGCCCACCGAGAGCGACTTTCCGTTGCGGACGAGCACGAGGGTCGCCTTCTGGCCGGAGGACATCGCCCGGACGTACGCGGCGAGCGAGTCGGAGCTGCCGACCGGTTGGCCGTCGATCGCCACCACCACGTCGCCCACCTGCAGGCCGGCGGCGGACGCCGGCGAGCTGGCCTCGACCGACATGACCTGCGCGCCGCGGCGCGTGACACCGTCCGCCGTGGCCTGGCCGTCCTGCAGCGTGACGCCGAGGTAGGCGTGCTGCGCCGACCCGTGCGCGATGATCTGGCCGGCGATGTTCTTGACGAGCTGGACCGGGATGGCGAAGCCCAGGCCGATCGACCCGGAGCTGCCCGACGTCGTCGCGATCGACGACGTGATGCCGATGACCTGGCCCTTGGCGTTGAACAACGGGCCGCCCGAGTTGCCGGGGTTGATGGCGGCGTCGATCTGGATCGCGTTGGTCACGGGCCCCTGCGCGCCGTTCGTCGACTGCGGCGACACCGGCCGGTTCACGGCGGAGACGATGCCCGTGGTCACCGTGTTCGCGAGGCCGAGCGGGTTGCCGACGGCCATCACGGGGTCGCCCACCTTGACACCGCTCGAGCTGCCGAACTGCGCCACCGTGAGGTCGGACGGCGGGTTCTTGAGCGTGACCACGGCCAGGTCGGTGCTGGGGTCGGTGCCGGCGATCGTCGCGTCGTACAGCCGGCCGTCGGACAGCGTCACCTGGACGGTCTTGCCCTGCAGGCCGTCGACCACGTGGTTGTTCGTCACGACGTGGCCCTTGTTGTCCACGATGACGCCCGAGCCGAGCGCCTCGCCCGTGCTCGTCTTGACGTCGATCGCGACGACCGAGCCCTGGACGGCGGCCGCGACGGCCGGCCAGTTCGGGTTCGCCACGGTCGAACCCGCCACCGGCACGGCGCCGGAGCTGCCCTGCCCGATGGTGGCGATCGACGCCGACTGCGGGCCGCCCTGGGACGCCGTCGCCGAGCCTCGCCAGGGGTGCGTCGCGACGAGGACCGCGGCCGCGGCCAGGAGCACCACGACGACGAGCGTGGCGACGACGGGCAGCCACGGACGCCGCGTGCGGGGGCCGTGGGCGCCGCCGGGGACCGGTGCGGCCGCGCCCGGCGTGCCGGTGGGCTGCGGTCCGGACGCCTGGGGGCCGGGGGCCTGGGCACCCGGGCCACCCGGCGCGGCGTACGGCTGCTGGCCGGCGTACGGCTGACCGGCGTACGGCTGCTGGCCGGCGTACGGCTGGCCGGCGTACGGGTGCTGCGGGGCGGCGTACGGCGCGCCGTACTGCTGCGAGCCGCCGATGGGACGCGCGTAGCCGTACGGTGCCGCCGGCGGGTACCCGGGCTGGGGCGCCGAGGCGGCGGGGCCCGCGTAGGGCTGCCCGGCATAGGGCGGCTGGTAGCCCGCGGCGGGGTAGGCGGGAGCGGCGGGAGCGACCGGCGCCGCCGGAGCACCCCCCGCGGGTGCGGCGACGGGCGCCTCCGGCGCGGCGACCGGTGCGGCCGGCGACAACGGGGCGGTGTCGTCCATGGGCAGCGGCTGGGTGTCGCCCGCGGCAGGGGTCCCGGCGATCGGCTGGGTGTCGCCCGCGGCAGGGGTCCCGGCGATCGGCTGGGTGTCACCCGCCGCAGGGGTCCCGGCGATCGGCTGGGTGTCACCCGCCGCAGGGGTCCGGGCCTCGTCGGGCGCGCCCGCGCGGGACGCCACCGCCTGCTCGGCGGAGCGGGCCTCGTCGGGCTCCGGGGCCTCGTCGGACCGGCGCTCTTCGGGGGTCGTGGTCATGAACTCCTCCTTCGTCCCCGCCATGAAACGACATGGCACTGGGGGCACGCTCGAACGTTCCTGGGAATCGGCTAGGAGCCGCTGGTGCCGCGCTCAGCTCAGCGCGGCACCGACCGCCGCCGCGACCTCCGCGGCCACACGGTCGCCGAGCGCCCGCCGGCCGGCACGGTCCACGCGCACCTCGACCACGGCGACGCCCGTCCCGGGCGCCGCGAGCGCCGGCAGCAGGCCGTCCACGTCGGTGACGCGGGTGTGCCGCACGCCGTAGCCGGCGCACAGCGCGGCCAGGTCCGCACCGTGCGGCGTGCCGAAGACGCGCTCGAACGTCGCGGCGTCGTCGAGCCCGCCGGGCTCGAGCGTGGCGAAGATCGAGCCGCCGTCGTCGTTCGCGACGACGATCTGCAGGTCCGCCGGCGGTTCGGCCGGCCCGCGCAGCAGGCCGCCGACGTCGTGCAGGAACGTGAGGTCACCCAGGTAGGCCCGCACGCGGCGCTCCGGCAGCCCGAGCGCCACGCCGGTCGCCGTCGAGACGAGGCCGTCGATGCCGGCCAGCCCGCGGTTGGCCACGACGAGCGGCGGCGCGTCCCACGCGGCGACCAGGTCGAGGTCGCGGGCCGCGTTCGACGAGCCGACGACGATGACGTCCGACGGCTCGCTGACCCGCGCGACCGCGCGCGCGAGCGCCGGCCCGGTCACGCGGGCGCTGGAGCGCGACCGGCGCGTGCCGGGCGCGCCCGGCGTGACGTCGAACATCCGGTCGAGCGCCGCGCGGGCCGCGGCGTCGGCCGCGCGCCAGGACTCCGTCCACCCCTCGGGCGAGCCGATGCGGCGGAGGCTGGCGGGCACGTCGAGGAGCACCTCCGCGGCGTTGCGCGCCGCGTCGGGCCAGCGCGCGCCGCGGGGCGCCACGACGACGACCTCGACGCCCGGGTCGGCCAGCAACCGGCTCACCTGGCGGCTGAGCGTGGGCCGGCCGAAGACGACCACGCGCTGGACGGCACCGCCCAGGCGCTCGTCGTCCAGCAGGTGGCGGTAGGCGGTCACGGCCTGCGGGCCGCCGCGGGCACCCGACGACGGCTCGGCCAGGAGCGGCCACCCGGTCGCCTCGGCGAGGCGGCGCGCACCCGGGCCGGCACCGTCCCCCGCCACGACGACCGCGGGCTGCGCGCGGCGGCCACGGCGCCGGCGGTTCGGCTCGGCGGGGGCGACCACCGGGGTGGTGCCCGTCGCGGGGGCCGCCGCGGCCTGCGCGGGCGGCACGCGCTCGGCCGTCCAGCGGGGCTCGACGAGCGTCAGGCCGGCCGTCTCCGGGGCCGGCCAGGGCTCGTCGTCGACCGGGACCAGCGGCTCGCGGAAGGCGAGGTTGAGCTGGACGGGTCCGGGCGCGCCGGTCCGAGCACCCAGGGCGGCGGCGAGCGCACGCGCGACGACCGAGCGGACGTCCCGGGCCTCGCCCGGGAGCCCCGCCGGGGCGGGGACGTCGATCGACAGCCGCACCGCCGAGCCGAAGATCCCCGGCTGCTCCGTGGTCTGGTTGGCGCCGGTGCCGCGCAGTTCGTGCGGCCGGTCGGCCGACAGCACGACGAGCGGGAGGCCCGCGTGGTCGGCCTCGAGCACCGCCGGGTGCAGGTTGGCCACCGCGGTGCCCGACGTGGTCACCACGGCCACCGGCACCGGCGACTCGGTCGCGGCGGCGGCGCGCGCGAGCCCGAGCGCCAGGAAGCCGGCCGACCGCTCGTCGACCCGCACGTGCAGCCGCAGCGCAGGCGCGCCCTCGGGGCGCTGCGCGTGGGCGGCGTCGGCGAGGGCGAGCGCGAGCGGCGCGCTGCGGCTGCCGGGCGCGAGCACGACGTCCCGCACACCGAGGGCCGCCAGCGACTGCACGAGC
>JAJYTJ010000033.1 GCA_021793115.1 Actinomycetes bacterium
ACCTCGCGGGGATGGCCGAGGAGGAGCTGCTCGCGCACGACCTCTACACCGCGTTCGCGGCCGACGCCACGACCCCGGTCTTCGCGCGCATCGCCGACGCCGAGACCCGGCACCTCACGGAGATCCGGCTGCTGCTCGACCGGTACGGCCTCACCGACCCGAGCGCCGACCACGTCACCGGGACGTTCAGCGACCCGACGATCCAGGCGACGTACGACCGCCTGCTCGCCGAGGGCTCCGCGAGCACCGACGCCGCCTACGCGGCCGCCCGCACCGTCGAGTCAGCCGACCTGCAGCTGCTCGGCTCGGCGGCCGCCGGCCTGGACGCGCCGGACGTGCAGCTGGTGTACAGCCACCTGACCACCGCGACGCAGCAGCACCTCACGGCGTTCGGCGGCTGACCGCTCGCCGCGCCGGACGGACGGGCGGTGGGGTCGTCCCCCACCGCCCGTCCGCCGTGCGCGCCCGCGCAGCGGTCAGGCCAGCTCGCGCAGCGCCGTGCGCAGCCGGGCGAACGCGTCCGCCCCTCCGCGGGCCGGCCGACGAGCGTGGCCATCCGTCCGGCCCGCGCGGCAGGGGTCGTGCCCCACCACCCCTCCGGCGTGCGTGCCGGCGTGGCGGTTCGTCACCCGCAGATCGCGGGCTGGGGCAGTGGCCCGGCCAGGCGGGCCCACTCGTCGGCCGTCATCGCCAGGCCGGCCCGGGCCGGACCGCAGACGGCCGCCGTGGCCTCTGCGGGCGTCAGGTCCCAGATCCGGACGGTCCGGTCCGCGCCGGCGCCGCTCACCCGGGCCCCGTCCGGGGAGAAGGCCACGCCGTAGACCTCGCCGGTGACACCCGTGAGGGATGCGTAGCGCTGCGGGGCGGCCGGGTCGGTCACGTTCCACACGCGGACGGTCCCGTCCGTCATGCTGGCGGCCAGCCGGTGGCCGTCCGGGGAGAACACGAGGCTGGTGGCGTACCCGTCGGCCCACAGGAGCGGGCGCCCGAGCGCGTGGGGGTGCGCCGGGTCGCTGACGTCCCACAGCCAGATCGTCTTGTCGTTGCCCGAGGCCGCGACGGTGCGGCCGTCCGGGGAGAACGCGGCGGAGTAGACGTACCCCTTGGGCCCGGTCAGCGGCCGGCCCAGGACGGTGGGGTGGGCGAGGTCGGTGGTGTCCAGCAGGTCCACGTGCCCGGAGAGGACCGACGCCACGAGGGTCCTGTTGTCGGGGGCGAACGAGACGGCGTAGACGAACCCGCCGAGGTCGCCGATCCGGCCCGTCGGCGCCGTGGGCACTCCGTGGGACAGGTCCCACGTGGTGACCGAGGCGTCGTCGGACGAGACCGCCATCCTCGTCCCCGTGCTGTCGAACGCGACTGCGTCCACCCAGTTGGTGTGGGCGGCGACGGCGCCGCGGTAGACGGGCTTCGTCGGGTCGGTGATGTCCCAGAAGTGGACGTGGCCGGTGGTGTCCCCGGCGACGACGAGGTGCAGCGGGTCGTCGATGCCGATGGCGCCGTCGAGGCGCGCGGGGGCGGGGGCCGGGGACAGCGACAGCAGCTGGTGCGGGGCGTCCGAGGTGGCCGCATCCCACAGCCGCAGCCCGTCCGTGGTGGCCGTCGCGATGACGTGCGCGCCGAACACCCCCTCTCCCGGGATCGACGAGAACCCCTGCAGGGTGGCGCCGGGGTAGCGCCAGGTGCGCAGGATGCCGTCGGAGCCCGTCGAGTACAGGCTCGCCCCGTCGGGCGCCCACGCGGCGGCCAGGAGCGTCGTCGGGTGCGTGAAGGAGTCGAGACGGATGCCGCTGGCCGCGTCCCAGACCCACAGGTGCTGGTCCGAGCTCGCGGCCGCGATGGCCCGGCCGTCCGGCGAGAACGCCACGTGGTTGGTCCAGGAGGCGGGCCCGCTGAGCGTGAGGCCCGCCGCCGGGGCGGCGGGGTTCCGCACGTCCCAGAGGTGGACGCCGGCGTCGGTGGAGCCCGCGGCCAGTGTCGCGCCGTCGGGGGAGAACGCGAGCGAGGTCACCTTGGTGGTGGCCGCCGCGAACGGGGTGCCCAGCGGGTGCAGGCCCCCGTCGGTGACCGCCCACAACGCGACCTTCGCGGTGGCTCCACCGGTGGCCAGCACGGTCCCGTCCGGGCTGAGCGCCACCGCCTGCACGGATCCCGTGCTCGCCGTCAGCACCTGGGCCTGTGACCACCCGGCGTCCTGCGAGCGGGTCAGCACGTGGACCGTGCCGTCCGACGCGGCTGCCATGATGCGGGCGCCGTCCGGTGCGAAGACGACGTCGTAGAACGTGGCTCCCGCGGCCGGCTCCGTGACCGCGACGCTCGTGGGCGTGGCGGGCTGGCGCACGTCCCACAGGTGGACCAACCCGCTGTCGCCCACGGCGGCCAGGAGCGCCCCGTCAGGGGAGAAGGCGACGCCGTACAGGGACGTGTCGCCCGTGGCCAGGCCGGCCAGGCGCCGCGCGTGCGCGCCCGTGGCCTCCAGCACCACCCGACCGTCGTCGGTCCCCGCCGCCAGCGTCGCTCCGTCCGGGCTCACCGCGAGCGTGGACACCACCGCGTTGAGGGCGTCGGTGCGGGTGACCGGGTCCCGCCCGGAGGCCGAGAGCAGCGCGCTCCGTGCCTCGAGCGTCTCGGCGCGATGCTCCGCCGCGACCGCCAGCTGGCCGGCCAGGGCGGGATCGGTCGAGGCGAGGGCCTCCGCCTGCACGGCCAGCTGCCGCGAGACGGCGAGGTCCGTCTGGTGCCCGCTGGCCCGGGCCTGCGTGGCCGAGACGCCCGCGAGCGTGGCCGTGGTGACGGCGAGCACCGCGAGACCCGCGGCGAGGGCGCGCAGCCGCCACTGGCTGCGCCGCTGCGCCGCCAGGCGCGAGCGCTCGGCGACCCGCGAGCGGTCGAGGAACTCACGCTCGCTCGCGGTCAGGTCGGGCGGGATCGCCGCTTCGGTGGTCCAGCGGTCCGCGGTCTCCAGCGCGGCGCCGCGGTACAGGAGGTCGGGATCCTGGTCCAGGTCCCGCCAACGGCGTGCCGCATCCGTGAGCCGGCCGTGGATGCGCAGCCCTTCGCGGTCGGCGTCGAGCCACTCGCGCATCCGGGGCCACGCGGACAGGAGCGCCTCGTGCGCGATCTGCACCTCGCCGCGGTCGGACGTCAGCAGGCGCGCCGCCACATAGGCCGCGACGACGGCCTGGTGCTCGGGCGTCGCGAACTCGCGCGCGTCCGCCACGCGGCGTGTGTCGACGGACCCGGCGCCGACCCGGACCAGGCGCAGGAACGTCGACCGCTCGACGTCTTCGGCCTCCGGCGGCAGCTGGCGGTGCACGTTCTCCGCGGTCTGCGCGATCGCGCCCGCGAGCCGGCCCACCTGCCGGTACTGCTCGAGCGTGAGCCGGCGCCCGGACGCCGCGAGCCACGTGACGTAGAGGGCGTGCGAGGCCAGCGGCAGCGCTCCCGCGTCCATGCCGGCGCGCGTCGACGAGCCCGCGGTCGCGTCCGCGATGAGCAGCTCCACGAGCCCGTCGTCCACCTCGACGCCGGCCACCCGCGCGGGCTCCACCACCACGCGGCGCAGGTCGTCCGTGCTCAGCGGGCCGACCAGCACCTGGTTCGCCGCGATCCAGGCGGCCAGGTCGGGCACCTGCACCGCCGCGTCGAAGAAGTCCGCCCGCAGGGCCACCACCACCACCGTGCCGGACGCGTGCAGGCGGGCGAGCCGCTGGACCACGTGCGCCACCTGCGCGGGGGCCACACCCGCGGTGAACAGCTCCTCGAACTGGTCGACGACCAGCACGCCGCCCGGGCTGACCTCGTCCGGATCCGGGACCACGTCCGCGGGCTCCGTGCCGGGGGTGAGCATGGTGACCGGCGTGCCGCCAGCGGCCAGGCGGGCCTGCACCCCGGCGCGCAGCAGCGAGGACTTGCCCGAGCCCGACGAGCCGACGACGACCACGGGTGTGGCGGGCGACGAGGAGACGAGCTCGACCAGGCGGTCGGTGGCCGCCTCTCGTCCGAAGAACAGCTCGGAGTCGTCGGCCTGGTAGGCCCGCAGGCCGAGGTACGGGGCCACGGCGGTGGCGGGGCGGGGCCCGGGCACCCGCCGTAGCCGACTGACCGCCTCCAGCCACGCCGGCACCGCGTCGTCGGGGACGCCGAGCGCCCGCAGCAGCCCGGCGAACTGGTCCAGCGTCGCCAACGGGGGCAGGTGGCGCCCGGACAGGTAGCCGCCCACGGTGCCGAGCGGGAGGCCGGCCCGGCGCGCCACGTCCCGCACGCTCAGCCCGGACGCCAGGCGCAGCGACGTGAGGGACGCGCCCAGGTCTTCCCGCGAGCGGACGTTCTGAGGGGCGGTCGGGGTGGCGTCGTCGATCGACACGCGCGTCCTCCTGCAACTGGCCTGGCGGGAAGGGACGGCCGGACCCCCGGCCGTCGCCCACCGTAGTGACGCCTCGTCGGATCCGTGGTTCGAGGGTCATCAGGTGAGCATTGACCTGCTCATCTTCACCGTGACGGGTGAACTCGGACGGCCGTGGCGGAGCTGCCCCGCGGCCGGCGGGCGGCGACGGCGCGCACCCGCCCGCAACGCCGCGACCTGCCGCGGGAGGAAGTCCGAACGATGTCGAACGGCGTCGACCGTCGCGACGGACCGGGAGGTCGTGGCTGACTGTGCCCCGGCCCATGGGGAGTGCTCCCCATCGTGTGACCGCTGGGACGGAGGTTACGTTCCCGGCGACGCAGGGCGGCTCGACATGAACAGGGGGCGACGCGGTGCGGACCAGGCAGCGTGCGCTGCGCACCACCTCGACCGCGTGCGTGTGCGTCGTGGCGACCGGGTTCGCCGCGCTGGCGGCCGTGGACCACGGCTACACCTCGCCCCAGGTCGCGCTCAACGACAGCGGCGTGTGGGTGACGCACGCCTCGAACCTGCTCGTCGGCCGGTTCAACCACGACGCCGGCGCGCTCGACGCCGCGGTCGTCGGGGCGTCGACACAGATCGACGTGCTGCAGCACGACGACCTCGTCGTCGTCGTGGACTCGGGTTCCCACACGGCCGCCGCCGTGGACAGCGCCGCCGTCACGCTGGGCAGCTCGGTGACGCTGCCCGCCGGGGCGCAGGTCATGCTCGGGGGGACCACCCTGGCGATCGCGGCACCCGACGGCCGGGTGTGGGGCATCCCCGCGGCGGCGCTGGGGTCGTTCGACCCGGCACACACCGCGCCCCTGGGAGCCGTGCCGGGCATGCCGACCGCGGCTGCGACGCCGGCCGCTGCATCGGCCACCGCCGACGGAACCGCCGGGACGGCCGGCGTCGCCGTGGCCGTGGGCGCCCAGGGAACGGTCGTGGTCGCGGGCCCCGGCGTGGTGCACCGGTTCGCCGTCGACAGCCGCGGTCAGGTCCGTGCCCTGCCGGACGAGCCGTTGTCCGGGGTGAATCCCGGTGACGCCCTGGCGGCGACCGTGGTCGGGGACCGCACTGTGGTGCTCGACCGCACCACCGGCACGCTGCACCTTCCCGGCGGCCGCGCCGTGCCGCTGCCGGGCGCGGCCACCGCCGTGCTGCAGGAGCCGGGGGACGCCGCGGCCGACGTGGTGGTCGGGACCGCGACCGCGCTCGTGCACCAGCCGCTCGACGGGTCGGCCGCCACGCCGACGACCGTCGAGGGCGGTGGCACGCCCACCGCGCCCGTGGTCGTGCGCGGGTGCGCCTACGGTGCTTGGTCGGCCAGTGGCGTCGCGCTGCGGGACTGCCCCGGGACCGCGCGGGACGCGCGCACCACCGTGACGCGGGGCGGCACGCTGCGCTACCGGGTCAACCGGGGCATCGTCGTGCTCAACGACCTCGCCGGGGGCTCGCTCTGGCTCGCCGACCAGCAGTTCCAGCTGTACAACGACTGGTCGCAGGTGCAGCCGAAGCAGAGCCAGGCGGCCGACAAGCAGAACCAGGCGACGGCCACCACGGACAAGGTCCTCGCGCAGCGCAACCTGCCGAACCGGCCGCCGACGGCGGTCGACGACCACTTCGGCGTGCGCCCCGGGCGCACCACGGTGCTCCCGGTGCTGGACAACGACTCGGACCCCGACGGCGACGTGCTCACCGCGAGCCTGGACGGCGCGGACCCGACCGTGGGCACGGTGCAACGCATCTCCGGCGGCCTCGCGCTGCAGATCGCGGTGCCCGCCACCGCCAAGGGCAGCGGCTCGTTCCGGTACACCGCGGACGACGGCCGCGGCGGCACGGCGCAGGCGACCGTGACGATCGACGTGCACCCGCTCGACACCAACGCGCCGCCGGCGCCCAAGCGCGACACCGTGGCGCAGGTCCGCTCCGGCGGCACGGTGACGTTCGACGTGCTCGGCAACTGGCAGGACCCGGACGGTGACGTGCTGTACCTCACCGGTGCCGCGGCGACCACCGACGGCGACGCCGCGCGCTACACGGCCGACGGGAAGGTGACGTTCGTCGACGGCGGCCGCCAGACCGGGCGGAAGGCCGTCACGGTGACGGTCTCGGACGGCATGGGTGGCGTCGTCAAGGGCACGGTCTGGGTCGACGTGCAGCCTGCGGGCACCAACCACCCGCCAGTCGCCAAGCCCGACCACGTCTCGACCGTCGTCGGGCGCCCGGTGGCGATCTCGCCGCTGGCCAACGACACCGACCCCGACGGCAACCCCCTCAAGCTCGCCCGGGTCGACGACGTCGCGGGCGTCACGCTCACGCGGGACTTCGGCTCGGGCGTCGTCACGGCCGTCGCCACGGCCCCGGGCACGTACTACACGACCTACGTGGTGACGGACGGGCCGAGCACGGCCACGGGCCTCATCCGGATCGACGTCACGGCGCCCGGCGACGGCACCGCGCCACCGGTGGCGGTGCGCGACCGCGCGCTGCTGCCGGCCGACGGGTCCGTGCTGGTCGACGTGCTCGCCAACGACACCGACCCGTCCGGGGGTGTCCTCGTCGTCCAGTCCGTCGACTACCCGGCCACGAGCGGGTACTCCGTGGCGGTCATCGACCACTCCGTGCTGCGCATCACCGCGATCAGCGTGGGGACCACCCCGACCACCTTCACCTACACGGTCTCCAACGGCCTGGCGTCGGCGCAGGGCGAGGTGATCGTCGTGCCGCTCCCGGCAGCCGCGCAGCTGCAGGCGCCGATCGCGGTGCCCGACGAGGTCACCGTGCGCGCCGGCGACATGGCGACGGTCAACGTGCTCGCCAACGACATCGACCCGGACGGGGCGCCGCTGACGCTGGTGCCGACGCTCGTCGAGCCGCCCGACCCGGCGGCGGGCCTGGTGTTCACCAGCGGCAACGTCATCCGCATCCTCGCCGGGTCCACGCCCGGCACCTACCACGCGACGTACGCGGTGACCGACCCGGCCAAGAACGAGGTCGCCGCGCAGCTGACGATCCACGTCAAGGCCGCCAACCCGGCCGACAACACCGCGCCCGTGCCGCAGACCGTCGTCGCGCGCACCATCGCCGGCACCACCGTGCGCATCCCCATCCCGATCGACGGCATCGACCCGGACGGCGACACCGTCGAGCTGGTGGGGCTGCGCACGCCGCCGACGAAGGGCCGGGTCACCGGGATCGGTGAGGGGTGGATCGACTACGAGGCAGCCCGCCACAGCGAGGGCACGGACACGTTCACCTACGAGGTCCGGGACGCCTTCGGCGCCCAGGCGGTGGGCACCGTCACCGTGGGCATCGCACCGTCGCTCGTGGAGAACCACCCACCGGTGGCCGTGGCCGACACCGTCACCGTGCGGCCGGGCCGGACGGTCTCGGTCCCGGTGCTCGACAACGACGTCGACCCGGACGGCGACCCGCTCGGCCTGGTGGCGGACGGGCTCGAGGTGTCCCCGGGCGTGACGGCGAAGGTCGACTCCGGTCGCATCGACGTCACCGCGCCCGCGACTGCCGGGACTTACACCGTCGGGTACGTCGTGACCGACGGGAAGGCGACCGCCGACGGCACGTTGACGCTCGTCGTCGACCCGAACGCCCCGCCGCTGCGGCCGATCGCGCGGGACGACCTGTTGTCGCTCTCGGACGTGGCCCGGGCGCAGGGCGGCACGGTCGACGTCGCCGTGCTCGACAACGACGAGGACCCCGACGGGACGCGCAGCGACCTCACGGTGACGACGACCGACACCGCGGCGACGGTCGCGGCCGGGCACCTGCGGATCCCCGTGCTCGACACGCCGCAGGTGGTGCCGTACACGATCACCAACCCGGACGGGCTGACCGCGACGGCGTTCGTGCGGGTGCCCGGCCTCGCGGCGCTCCGGCCGACGCTCGTCTCCCCGCTGACGCCGGCGACCGTCGTCAGCGGGCAGACGCTCACGCTCGACCTCACCAAGTACGTGCTGGTCGCACCCGGCCGCACGCTGCGCATCACGCAGGCCGAGCGGGTCACCGCGTTCAACGGCACGGCCTCGGTGCCCGACGAGCGCACCATCAGCTTCCGTTCGGCCGACGGCTACTACGGCGTGGCCGCCGTGACGTTCGAGGTGATCGACACCCCGACGGTGGACGACCCGACGGGCCGTACCGCCACCCTGACGATCCCCATCAACGTGACACCCTCGGGTACCGAGCCGCCGGAGCTCACCGCACCGCGGATCCAGGTGGCGCAGGGCGTCGACGCGACGACGGATCTCACCCCCTACGGGTACGACCCGAACGGCAGCCACCTGACGTTCGCCGTCGCCGGGCCGGCGCCGGCCGGGTTCTCGGCCCGGATGAACGGGTCCACGCTCGTGGTGGACACCGCGGCGGGGACGGCGCCCGGCACCACCGGCGTGCTGACGATCTCCGCGTCCAACGGGACGTCGACGGTGACCGCGGACGCCACGCTCGTCGCGGTGGCCTCCACCGCGCGGCTCGCGGTGGTGACCGACGACGTCATCGACAACGCCAACCAGGGCGCGCCCGTCCAGGTGCACGTGCTGGACAACGACATCTCGCCCTTCCCGGGGTCGCCGCTGACCGTCGTGTCGGCCGTGGTGGAGTCGGGCAAGGGCACCGCGAACCTCGCCGGTGACGTCGTGACGGTGACACCCGCCGCGGACTTCGTCGGGACGCTCGTCGTGCGCTACCGCGTGGCGGACAAGACCGGGGACCCGACGCGCGAGGTGGACGGGCGAATCCGGCTGACGGTGCGCGGCCGGCCGGCCGCGCCCGGGGCGGTCACGGTGGTCCAGGTGCGCAGCCACACGGCGGTGCTCTCGTGGGCGGCGCCGGCCAACAACGGCGCGCCGATCGACCACTACACCGTGCGGATCACCGGGCCGGGGGCGTCCCAGCAGGAGTGCCCGGCGACGACGTGCACCATCGGCAACCTCACCAACGGCGCGGACTACACGTTCACCGTCGTGGCGCACAACGCCGTCGGTGACTCCGCCCCCTCGGCTCCGTCCGCGAAGATCCGGCCCGACGCCGTGCCCGACGCGCCCGCGGCGCCGACGCTCGCCTTTGGCAACGGCTCGCTCACGGTGACCTGGCAGACGAAGGACTACGCGGGCGAGCGCACGCCCGTCTCCTCCGTCACGCTGGAGATCTCGCCGGCGCCGCGGTCCGGTGCGACACAGAAGTCGGGCGTCACCGGCACGTCCCTCGTGTGGGACGGCCTGGACAACGGCGTCGCGTACACCGTGCGTCTCCAGGCGATCAACGGGGCGGGCGCCTCGGACTGGGGCGCGTACTCGGCGCCCGAGGTCCCGGCCGCGCCTCCGGACGCGCCCGGGCAGCCGACGACGTCGATGCTCGCGCCGGTGGGACCGCGGGCGCAGATGAACGTCAGCTGGACCGCGCCGGCATCCGCCAACGGGGACCCGGTCTCCGGCTACACGCTCACCGTGCTGCGCGGTGGGGCGCCCGTCCAGGCGATCAAGGTGGGCAACGCGCTCTCGCAGGCCGTGACGCTCGACACGTCCGAGACGGCCTACACGTACACGGTCGTCGCCACGAACAAGGCGGGGGACTCCGCGCCGAGCCGGGCGTCCGCGCCGCGCCAGGCCGTGGTGGCGCCCGGGGCTGTGACCGGCCTCACCGCGCAGGCGACCGGGGCGAACGGCGCCGTCCAGCTCGGGTTCGGCGCCGCGCCCGGCAACGGCGCCAGCCTGGCGCAGATGCGGTACCAGTACTCCACCAACGGCGGCGCCTGGGCCGACCTGTCGGCGGCCAAGCAGGTGACGGGCCTCGGCAACGGCTCGACGTACTCGTTCCGGGTGCGGGCGGTGTCCACCGTGGACGGCGCGCAGTACACGGGTCCCGAGACCACCGCCGCGGCGACCGGGAAGAACACGGTCGACGCGTCGAGCCTCCGGCCGTACGGGCCGCTGGCGAACCCGTCGGTCTCGGCGACTTCCGGGTCGACGTACGTCACCGTGTCGGCGAGCGCGTCGGCGAACGGCTGCGGCGTGACGCTGCACTACCAGGTGGACGGCGGCGGGTGGCAGACGGCGGCGTCGTCGTACGGGCCGGTGAACGTGGGCAACGGCTACAGCCAGACCCACTCGATCGACGCCTACGCGACGGACGCCTGCGGCGACCAGTCGGCGACCGTGCCGGCATCGAGCAGCAGCGGGCCGCCGCCCGTTCCCCACACCTGGGTGACGAAGGGCAGCGTCAATACCACCCAGTGCGACCTCGCCTGCAACTACGTGGTCGTCAACGTGCAGGACCTCCCTGCGGGCACCTACTCCGTGCAGTTCTGGACGACCAACGGTGGCACCGGGGTCTTCCACACCTCGACGCTCACGCTGCCTTCGTCCGGGGCCGTACAGAGCAACGTCTACTTCGGATACCCCCGCCAGCAGGTGTGGGTCGTGATCCTCGGCATCGCCAACCAGACCGACGACCGGTACACGTGGTGATTCGTGTGAAGGGAAGGCTCGTTCCATGACCATGACCCCCGACCAGGCGACCTGGTTCCAGGGCACGTTCGAGCAGCTGGTCGACAACGTCGGCCACGCTGTGCTCGGCAAGAGTGTGGCGGTGCGGCTCGCGCTGACGTGCATGCTCGCCGAGGGGCACCTGCTGCTCGAGGACGCGCCCGGCACGGGCAAGACGTCCCTGGCCCGGGCGATCGCGGCGACGGTCCAGAGCTCGCACGCGCGGATCCAGTTCACGCCCGACCTGCTGCCGAGCGACGTCACGGGTGTGACGATCTACGACCAGTCCAGCGGCCAGTTCACGTTCCACCGCGGCCCGATCTTCGCGTCGATCGTGCTGGCCGACGAGATCAACCGGGCCTCGCCGAAGACCCAGTCCGCGCTCCTGGAGGTCATGGAGGAGGGGCGCGTCACGGTCGACGGCCGCACGTACGAGGCGCCGCGGCCGTTCATGGTCATCGCGACGCAGAACCCCATCGAGCAGGCCGGCACGTACCGGCTGCCGGAGGCGCAGCTCGACCGCTTCCTCATGAAGACGTCGATCGGATACCCGGACCACCTGGCCACGGTCGAGATCCTCGAGGGCGCCGCCACGCGTGACGCCGCCGCGGCGCTCGAGCCCCGCATCACGGGCGACGCGGTGCAGAGCATGGCCAAGCTCGCAGGCGAGGTCGTCGTCGACCGCGCGGTCCTCGAGTACATCTCCCGCCTGGCGCAGGAGACGCGCGCGGCGCAGCAGACGCGCCTCGGGGTCTCCGTCCGTGGCGCGCTCGCGCTGACGCGGACCTCGAAGGTCTGGGCGGCGGCGCACGGCCGGCACTACGTGCTGCCCGACGACGTCAAGGACCTCATCCTGCCGGTCTGGAACCACCGGCTGGTGCTCGACCCGGAGGCGGAGTTCTCCGGGGTCACGGCCGAGAAGGTGCTCGGCCGCATCCTGGCCGAGGTGGCGGCGCCGCAGGAACGAGGGCGTGCGGCGTGAGCCTCGACACCGCTGTGGCGCCCGCGCGTCGGCCGGGCGCGCCCGGCCGCGGGGCCCGGCGCCGGGGCGACCTGCGACACCGGGCCAACGCGCTCGTGCGCGCTCGTGAGGCGGCCGCCGAACGGGTGGCCGCCGCCGCACGCCTGCTGAGCGGGCTGCGGCCGTGGGGCACTGCCATCGGTCCGATGGGGTGGGTCGCGCTGGTCACGTCCGTGGTCGCGGGCTGGGCCGGGCTGCGGTGGCACTGGGACGAGGCCGTGGTGCTCGCGCTCGTCGGGCTGGCGGTGCTGGTGGTGGCCGCCGCCTTCCTCGTCGGCCGCTCGCCCTACGCCGTGTCGCTCACGCTGGCGCACCACCGCGTGGTGGTGGGCGAACGGGCCGTGGGTCGCGTCGAGGTGCGCAACACCTCGCGCGGCACCACGTTGCCCGCCGAGGTCGAGCTGCCGGTGGGTCGCGGCGTGAGCGTCTTCGCGCTGCCGCGTCTGGCCGGCGGCGCCTCGCACGAGGACCTGTTCACCATCCCCACCCGGCGCCGCACCGTGATCACGCTGGGCCCGGTGCGGTCGGTGCGCGGCGACCCCCTCGGGGTGGCGCGCCGTGAGGTGCGGTGGACCGAGCCCACCGAGCTGTTCGTCCATCCGCGCACGGTTGCCCTGTCCGGCTCGTCGGCCGGGTTCCTCAAGGACCTCGAGGGCCGTCCGACGCGCGTGGTCTCGCCCTCGGACATCTCGTTCCACGCGCTGCGCGAGTACGTCGTCGGCGACGATCGGCGTCACATCCACTGGCGGTCGAGCGCCCGCACGGGCCAGCTCATGGTGCGCCAGTTCGAGGAGACGCGGCGCTCCCACCTCGCGGTCGCCCTGTCCACGCTGCGCGCGGACTACGGAGAGGATCCCGAGGAGTTCGAGCTCGCGGTGAGCGTCGCGGGGTCCCTGGGGCTGTACGCGTTCCGCGAGGAGCGCGACCTCACGGTGCTCGCCGACGTGGGCGCGCTCCGTACGCACGCGGCCGGCAGCATGCTCGACGACCTCACCCGCGTGGGGCTCGGGGCGCGGCGCGCCGACGTCACGCGGCTGGCCGAGCGCATCGCGCGGCTCGCCCCCGACGCGTCGATCGCGTTCCTCCTCACCGGTTCGCAGGTGCCCCTGACCACGCTCCAGGCCGCCGCCGTGCGGCTGCCCGCTGAGGTCCAGGTGGTCGCGTTCCGCTGCATCCTCGGGGAACCCTCCGGCCGTCGCGCGTTCGCCGGCCTGGACGTGGTGACCATCGGCTCGCTCGACGACCTCCCGGTCGCGCTGCACCGGCTCGGCGACGCATGACCGCGCCGCGTGCCCGAGCCGCGACGGCGGCCGCCGCCGGCGACGTCGCCGTGGTGGTCGCCCTGCTCGCGCTGGGGCTCGCCGGGTTCGTGCCCGCGTTCGGCGGCTACTCGTTCGTGCCGGCGGCCGTCGCCGGTCTCGTGGCGGGGACCGTCGTCGGCTGGCTCGGCGCGCGGCTGCGGTGGTGGCCCGGGCTGGTGGCCGTCGCGGTGCTGCTCGCCTACCTGCTGCTGGCCGGTCCGTTGGCGTACCGGTCGCTGCTCGCCGGCGGGATCGTGCCCAGCCCCGCCTCGGTGCGGGCGAGCGCCATGGGGGCGGTGACCGCATGGAAGGGCATCGTCACGGCGGCCACACCGCTGTCCGCGTTCCCGGAGCTTGTCGTGGTGCCGCTCCTCCTGGGGCTGCTGGGCGCCGCGCTGGGGACGTCGCTGGCGGTGCGCGCGCGCCGCTACGGGTGGGCCGTCGCGCCGGCGGTCGCCGTGCTCGTGGCGAGCCTGCTGCTCGGCACGGCCCAGGCGTGGCAGGCAGTGCCACGCGCCGCGGCGTTCGGTGTCCTGGCCATCGGCTGGTTGGCGTGGCGGCGCGCAGGGGGCGCCGCCACGGCCGAGGATGCCGACGCGGCGCCGTCCGCCGCCGCGGACCGCCGTGCGCTGGCGGTCCGCAGGCTGCGGCGCTCGGCTGCGATGCTCGCGGTCGTCGCAGTCGTCGCCACGACGGCCGGGTTCGCTCTCGCGCACGCCGACCGTCGCTACGCCCTGCGGCAGGACGTCGTGCCGCCGCTCGACCTGCGCCAGTACGCCAGCCCGCTGGAGGCGTTCCGCTCGTACGTGGACGCGCAGAAGGACACCGAGCTGTTCGACGTGCGCGGGCTGCCGGCGGGTGGCCGGCTGCGGCTGGCCGTGCTCGACGTGTACACGGGCACCGTCATGGACGTCGCGGGCGGTGACCGCGACTCGGCGACCACGTCGGGCGTCTTCGAGCGCGGGGCCGTCGAGATGGCGGACGCGGCGGCGACGCCCGCGGGCCGCACCGCCACGGTGACCGTCACCTCGGTGGGGTACACCGGGTCGTGGCTGCCGACGCCGGGGGTGCCGCGCGTGGTGTCCTTCTCGGGCGCGCACGCTGGTGACCTGACGCGTGGCCTGTACGTCAACCCCGTGACGGGGACGAGCGTCTCCACGACACCCGTCGTCCCCGGCGACTCCTTCACGGTCGACGCCACGCTGCCGCCGGACATGACCCCCGACGGCGTGGGCTCGCGCACCATCGAGCCGACCCGGCAGACCGACCCGTACGTGGTGGACGCCGCCGGCACGGTGGCGCGCTCACTTGTCCGCGCCGCCTCGTCCCCGGCCGACCAGCTGCGCGCGCTGCGGGACGGGCTGCGGCAGGGACAGTTCTCCGACGGGCTCGCGGGCCAGCCGACGTCGCGCCCGGGGCACGGCGCCGATCGCATCACCACGCTCCTCACCGGCACCACGATGATCGGCGACGACGAGCAGTACGCCGTCGCGGCGGCCCTCATGGCGCGCTCGCTCGGCTACTCCTCGCGCGTGGTCATGGGCTTCTACCCGGACCCGACGGCCCCGGCCGCGACGGGTGGCGTCACCAAGCTGACCGGCAAGGACGTCCACGCGTGGATGGAGGTCGACGTCCGCGGCGTCGGCTGGGTGGCCTACGACGTGACACCTGACAAGAACAAGCCACCGCAGCAGCAGGACCCCCGTGCCAACGCGGCCCCCCAGCCGCAGGTGCTCCAGGAGCCGGACGCGGCGCAACCGCCGCCGGCCGTGCCGCAGGCCCCCATCGCGGACGCCCACCGCGGCGACAAGCACCACGACGGCACGGCGGGCCGCGTGCCGTGGGGTTTCATCGGTGCGGGGACCGGCGGATCGCTCCTGGTGCTGCTCCCGGTGGCGCTGGTGCTCCTGGCGAAGTCCCGCCGCCGGAGACGCCGCCGCCGCGCGCCCGAACCGGTCGACAGGGTGTCGGGCGGCTGGCGCGAGGTCACCGACACCGCGGTCGACCTCGGCTCGGTGTTGCCCGTGGGCGCCACCCGGCGGGAGACCGCCGCCGGCCTGGGCGCGCGCTTCCCGGACGCGCCGACGACGGCCCTGGCGCACCGCGCCGACGCGGTGGTCTTCGGTGGTGGCATCCCTACCGACGACGACGTCGAGGCGTTCTGGCGTGAGGTCGACGGGCTCATCGGCGTGCTGCGCCGGGGTTCGTCGCCCTGGCAGCGGGCCCGCGCCGTCCTCTCGCCGCGATCGCTGCGGCTCCGCGAGTCGGTGGCCGCGCGCTGGGCGCGGCTCACCCCTGTGTTCCTGCGCAAAGGAGACGCACGACGATGAGCACGACGACGTGCCGGGCCTGCCACTCGCCGCTCGGGCCGGACGAGGTGTTCTGCCGGCGGTGCGGCGCCCAGGTGGACCCGAGCAGCCCGGCGGACGCCCAGGCCTACGCGCCCGTCGGCGTGCCCCCCACACCGGCCGGTCCGGCGCGTGACCTCGCGTCGCTGTCGCCTGCGCTGGCCGGGGCGGTCCCGGCCCCGGTTGGCCGCCGCATCGGGGCCGGAGTCATCGACAGCCTGCTCGGTCCGATCGGCTTCCTTGCGGTCTATCTCGCGTCGGGGCTGCAGAAGGCCATCGAGTACGGCGTTCCGCTGTCGCCTGCTGAGGTCCTGCGCCTGTCCCAGTACGGCATGGTGGGCGCGAACCTTGCGGTGGTGTATCTCCTGGCGACTGCGTTGTGGATCGCGTTCTGGCGTTGGAATGCCGTGAAGGGTCTCACCCTCGGCCGGTCGGTGATGGGCCTGAGGCTCGTCGCGGTCGACACGGGCGCCGCACCGGGCTGGGGTCGGACCTTGGGCCGCAACCTGCTCCTGGGGCTGTTCGGCGCGTTCACCTGCGGACTTCTCGGCTGGCTGCCGGTCGCCTCGATCCTCTGGGACGGGGAAGGTCGCAGCCGTGGCTGGCACGACAAGTGGTCGCGCACCGTGGTCATCGACGCGCGCCTGGGGCGCGACCCGCTGGCCGCTGGTGCCGCCGCCGGCCTCTCGGTGGCCTCCCCGGCGTTCCCGCGGCCCGACCTCATTCCGCTGACGCCCGCCGGGTCGTCGCCATCGCTGATGCCGGCGCCTGCGGCGACGACGTCGATCGGCCTGCCGCAGCTGGACTCACCCCTGGCACAGGTGGCAGTGACGAGCCCGCTGGACGCGTCGTCCGTGGCCCCGCCGCCGCCGAGCGTCGCGGCCGAGCCGACGTTCCCTGCCGCGCCCGTGGCACCAGCCGCGCCCGTCATGCCGCCCCCGCCGCCGCTCTCCGGCGTCATCAGTGCCGTGCCCGGCGTCGCGCTGGTGCCGCCACCGGCACCACCCGCACCGGAGCCCGCGAGTCCGGCGCCCGTCTTCCGCGCCGGGCACCTCACGGCGCCGCCCGCCAGTGCGGTGGTGGTCGACGAGGACGAGCACACGGTCATGCGGCGGCCCCGGCGCCTGGGGGCCGTCACCCTGGCGTTCGACACCGGCGAGCGGATCGGCCTGGCCCACGGCCAGGGTCTGGTGGGGCGCGAGCCTCAACCGCGCGCCGGCGAGCAGGTGGAGCACGTCGTGCCGATCGACGACCCGGACCGGTCGGTGTCGAAGACGCACCTGAGCTTCGGCATCGACGGGCGGGGCTTCTGGGTGCTGGACCGCGGGTCGACGAACGGGACGCGCGTGCTGCACGGCGACGCCGAGCTCGCCGAGGTGGGGCAGGACGAGCCCACCTACGTCGCGGTCGGAGACGTCGTCGAGTTCGGCGACCGTCGCTTCGTCGTGCAGCGGGACTGACCGTGCCCGTCCTCGACCTCCTCGACATCCGCTGTGGCGAGGCCACCCACGTGGGCCGCGTGCGCCACCTCAACGAGGACTCCGACCTCGCCGCCTGGCCGGTCTACGTCGTCGCCGACGGGATGGGCGGGCACCAGGCGGGCGACGTCGCGAGCGCAACGGCCGTCCGGGTGCTCTCCGGCCTCGTGGGCCTCGACGCGGCGACACCGGCCGTGGTGCGCGACGTCGTGCTGGAGGCGCGGCGCCAGGTGCGCGCGCTGACCAGTGACGACGGCCTGGACGCCGGCACCACCCTGACGGGCGCCGTCGTCGTGGTGCAGGAGGACGAGCCGTACTGGCTCGTCCTCAACGTCGGTGACTCGCGCACCTACCTGCTCGCCGACGGCACCATGGAGCAGGTCAGCGTGGACCACTCCGAGGTCCAGGAGCTCGTGGAGTCGGGCGAGCTAGACCCGGCGAAGGCGGCCCGGTACGCGCGGCGCCACGTCGTCACGCGGGCCCTCGGCGCGGGCGCCGACTTCGACGTCGACTACTGGTTGCTGCCGATCGGGGTGGCGGACCGCCTCCTGGTGTGCTCGGACGGCCTCACGGGCGAGCTGGCCGACGACGAGATCCGCGGCGTCCTGGTGGGCGAGGCCTCGGCGCAGGACGCGGCCGAGCGGCTCGTCGATCTCGCGGTGGAGCGGGGCGGGCACGACAACGTCACGGTGCTCGTCGTCGACGCGTCCTACGACGGCCGGGACGAGCCCACCGTGCCGCGGGTCGAGCCGGCCCTGCCGGCGCCGTCCGACGAGCCCGACACGTCGACCGTGCCGCGTGCGCGACGGGAGAGCCTGAGATGACGGCCACGTACGGACCCGGTCCCGGCTACGGGCTCGTGACCCCGGACGGGGTCGTGGTGCTCGGCGCGGCGGCCGACGCCGATCTTGTCTCGCGCGTGTGGGCCGCGCTCGCCGAGCCGGACCCCGGGGTGCGCGTGCTGCGCGAGCTGGTCTCCGCGGCCGGTGGGGACTTCGCCGCGCTGTGCCCGTTCGCGCTGGTGGTGCCCTCGGGCGCGGGAACCCGCGTCGTCGTGCGGGGGCCGCTCACGGTCACGGTGCGCAGCGCGGCGGGCGACGAACGGATCGACGGCACCCACGTGGTGACGTGGGCCGAGCGCGAGGTGCCGGACGCGCACGAGGTGGCGATCGCCGAGGGCGACCCCACCGACGACGGCCTGCTGCCGATCGGGCTCGGGGTGGTCCGCAGCGGCACGGTGGTGCTGGCCCTCGGGCCGGCGCCCGCGGCGGCTTCGGGCCGGGTGGTACCCGCGGCGGCGCCGGCGGCGGTCACGCAGGAGGCGGTGCCGCGGCCGGACCGGGAGCTGGACCGGGAGCCGGACCGGGAGCCGGACCCGGTGCCGAGCGCTGGCGCACCGCTCCAGGAGGAGCCGGCCCCGGACGGCTTCGCCAGCCCGCTGCCTCCCGAGCCCGGCGGGGAGAGGGACCGGACGCCCGGCCAGCCGGAGGCCGTGGGGGAGGGCACGACGTGGGGCCCCGGCGTGACGCTCGTGGACTACGTCCCCCTCGCCCCGCCCGCGCCTCCCGCGCCGATGGCCGAGCCCGAGCAGACGTACGACGACCTCTTCGGCCCGACCAGGATCCACGCGGTCGAGGAAGCCGCCGTCCGCCCGGTCGACGAGCTCCCGCCGCCCCCTCCGCCACCGGACGAGGACGACGACCCGGACCACGACCACCGCACGGTCGTCGGCGTGCGGCGCCACCGCTCCGGGACGCCACCGCCCCCGGAGGCCACCACGCCGCCCGGCCCCACCGTGCTCGGGCGGCACTGTGCCGCCGGCCACGACAACCCGCCGACGCGGAGCGCGTGCCGGGTGTGTGGCGGCCCGGTGGCCGGCCCGCTGACTCAGGTGACGCGCCCACCGTTGGGCCGCATGCGGTTCGCCACCGGGGCGGTGGTCGACCTCGACGCCCCGGTCGTCCTCGGGCGCCGGCCACGGGTGGCCCGGGTGACCGGCGAGCAGCTGCCGCGCGTCGTCACGCTCCCGAGCCCGCTGGGGGAGATCTCGGGATCCCACCTGGCGGTCCGGCTGGAGGAGTGGCTGGTGCTCGGGGTGGACCTCGACTCGAGCAACGGCACGGTGCTGCTGCGGCCCGGGGCGTCGCCGCGCCGGCTCGCCCCGCAGCAGCCGGAGATCCTGCGTTCGGGCGACGTCCTCGACCTGGGCGACGGCGCCGTCATCACGTTCGAGGACCTGCCGTGAGCCCCCGGCGCGCGCCGGCCGCGCCCCCGCAGATCCCGGGCTTCAGCCACGTCTCGCTGCTGGGGTCGGGGGGCTTCTCCGACGTCTACCTCTACGAGCAGGCCAAGCCCCGGCGCAAGGTCGCCGTCAAGGTGCTGCTGGCGGAGATGCTCTCGCCGCAGCTGCGCCGCCAGTTCGACGCCGAGGCCGACCTCATGGCGCAGCTGTCCGGGCACCCCGCGATCGTGCCGATCTTCGAGGTGGGCATCTCGTCCGACGGCCGTCCGTTCCTCGTCATGCAGTACTGCCCCAAGCCGCACCTCGGCCGCCAGTACCGGACCCAGCCGTTGCGGGTCGCCGAGGCGCTGCGCGTCGGCGTCGAGATCGCGGGCGCGGTCGAGACGGCACACCGCGCGGGCATCCTGCACCGCGACCTCAAGCCGGCGAACATCCTGGTCACGGAGTACGACGAGCCACGGTTGACCGACTTCGGCATCTCCTCCACGGTGGACCCGGCCGGCCGGCAGGCCGAGGGCATGTCCATCCCGTGGTCACCGCCCGAGTCGTTCGAGGACCCGCCGCGCACGGGCGTGGGCACCGACGTGTGGGGCCTCGCGGCCACCGTCTACACGCTGCTGGCCGGCCGCACGCCGTTCGAGGTGCCGGGTGGTCGCAACGGCGACGAGGACCTCATGGCCCGGATCGAGACCAGCCAGCTGCCGCGCACGGGCCGGGTCGACGTCCCCGAGTCGCTCGAGCTGGTGCTCGCGGCGGGCATGGAGAAGTCGCCGGCGCTGCGCGTCGGCTCGGCCCTGGCCTTCGGGCGCATGCTGCAGCAGGTCCAGTCCGAGCTGGGGCTGGGGGCGACGCCGCTGCGAGTGCTCGACGACGTGGTCGCCGAGCCGAGCGCCGATCCCGAGGACCCCGGGACCCGCATCCGCCGGGTCGCCACGATCGACCCCGACTCCGTCCCCGCACCCGTCGCGCGTGCCGCCGCGCCGGTGGAGACCACCGTGCGGCCCGTGCGCGCCGCCGGGACCCGACAGCCTGACGGTCCGGCCGCCCCGGCCCCGGCGCCGCGCCGCCCCGAGGCGCCCCCGGTCGAGTCCACGCAGCTCCGGGCGCCGCAGGCAACGCCCGAGGACGCGGCACCGCCGGAGCCGCGGAGGCGGCGCTCCCCGGTGCCGGCGGTCGTCGGGGGCCTGGCCGGCCTCGTGGCGGTGGCCGCCGGCGCCTGGCTGCTGCTCGGCCACCCAGCCGCCCACGCGGGCGACCCCACGCCGACGAACCCCGCGGGGCCGGTCGACGACCTCGGCGGCGCGGTGCTGGCGCCCACCGCGCTGACGGGCACGCCGGGTGCCGGCGGCACCGTCGTGTTCACGTGGGCATCGGCGAAGGGGCAGCAGGTCGACTCGTACGTGTGGCGCGTGGTCGACCCGGCGGCGCCGCAGGACGCGCACCAGACGACCGCCACCACGACGACCGTCCCGGCGGCCGCCTCGGGCACCACGTGCTTCGAGGTCTACGCCGTCCGCGCCGGCCGCGAGTCGGTGGACCCGGCCAAGGCGTGCGTGCCGTGAGCGAGCCGCCCGCGGTGCTGACCGGCGCCGTGCCGACGCGCGGCATCGGCGTCGACTACTGCGGCGAGTGGTACGCGCTGGCGCCCGGCGGTGAGCTGCTCGTCGGCCGCGAGGGCGACCTCCAGGTGGACGACAACCCGTTCCTGCACCGGCGGTTCCTGCGCATCAGCGACGCCGACGGGCTGTGGTGGGTCGAGAACGTCGGCAGCAGGATCAGCGCCACCGTGACCGAGGCGGACGGCGGCGTCACCTCCTGGCTGTCGCCGGGGGCGAGGCTGCCCGTGGTGTTCCCGCGCACCACGGTGACGTTCGTCGCGGGGCCGACGGCCTACGAGTTCGAGCTGTTCCTCGACGACGCGCCCTACCGCAGCGCCATCGGCGTGCCGGAGGGCTTCGGCGACACCACGGTGGGGTCGGTCACGTGGACCACGTCCCAGCTGCGCCTCATGATCGCGCTGGCCGAGCCCCTGCTGCGGCGGCCCGGCACCGGGCTGTCGGAGATCCCGTCGTCCGCGCAGGCGGCGCGGCGCCTCGGCTGGACGTTGACGAGGTTCAACCGCAAGCTCGACAACGTCTGCGACAAGCTCGATCGCATCGGCGTCACCGGCCTGCGCGGTGGCCGGGCCGGTCTGGCGACGAACCGCCGGGTGCGGCTCGTCGAGTACGTCATCGCCTCCCACCTCATCACGCCCGAGCACCTGCCCCTGCTCGAGACGCCGGACCCGGCGTGACCCCCCACGAGCCCCAGGAGGACTCCGCGTGCGCACCAAGCTGACACTGGACCGGCCGCAGCACGGTCCGGTGGACGTCGTCGTCACGGCGGACGCGACGGCCACGGTCGGGGACGTGGTGCGGACGCTGCTCGCGGCGGATCCTGCCGGTGCGACGGCAGCGGACGCGGCGACGACGCTCGAGGTGGTAGCGCCGTCCACCTCGGTGGCGCGGGTGCTCGACCCGGCGGCCGACCTCACGCGGGCCGGGCTGAGGTCGGGCTCCTGGGTGCGGCCGGTCCGCCGCTCGGACGCCTTCCGGGGTGCGGGCGACGACCGGGGCCCCGTGGTGGCCGTGGCGCGCGTCCTGGCCGGGCCGGACGCGGGACGGGAGTTCGGCCTGCCCGCCGGCACCAGCTACGTGGGGCGCGACTACGACATGGACGTGCGGCTTGCCGACCCGATGGTCTCCAAGCGGCACGCCCGGCTCACGGTCGGCGACGCCGTCGAGGTGGCCGATCTCAACTCGTCGAACGGCGTCGTGCTCGGCGAACGCCGCGTGGCGCGTGCGGCGCTCGGCGTCGGTGACGCGGTCACCCTCGGCGACACCGTCCTGGTCGTCGTACCGCTCCAGCGCACCGCCGGCGGCGCCCCCCCGACGACGCCCGTGGTGGAGGTGACGAGGTCGCCCAGGGTGGTGCCGCGGTTCCCGGCGCGTGAGCTGCCGCACCCGAAGCCGCCCCAGGTCCCCGCCGCGCAGCGGCTGCCCTACCTGGCCGCGCTCGCGCCGATGGTGATGGGCACCGTGCTGTGGCTCGCCACCCGGCAGTGGACGAGCGTCCTGTTCATGGCGATGTCGCCGATGCTGCTGCTCGGCGGGTGGTTCGACAACCGCAGCACCGCGAGGCGCACGCTGCGCGCGCAGGAGCGGGTGTTCGCCGAGTCGGTCACCGCCGCGGCCGCCAGGATCGACGCTGACCACGACGTCGAGCGCGCGGTCCGGCTCGCGGAGCACCCCTCGCTCGCGGAGTGCGTCGATGCCGTCGACCGGCTCGGCCCGTTGCTGTGGACGCGGCGCCCGGAGCACCGGGAGTTCGGCTGCGTCCGCCTCGGGCTGGGCACCGGGCCGTCCGCGCTGTCCATGCGGCTCCCGGAGCAGACGGAGACGGCCCCCCGGCACTGGGAGGCGCTCGTCGGTCTGGCCGAGCGGGCGGGACAGGTGTCGGACGTCCCCGTCGTCGGCGACCTGCGCCTGGCCGGCTCGATCGCCGTCGCCGGGCCGGTGATCGACGCGCGGTCCACCGCCCTCGGCCTCGTGTTCCAGCTCGTGGCGCTGCACGCGCCGGGCGAGCTCCTCGTCGCGGCGTTCACGTCCCGCTCGTCGCGCGCGGCGTGGGACTGGCTCCAGTGGCTGCCGCACGCCGGAGGACCGGAGGACGTGCTCGGCGGGCACCACTTCGCGGCCGACGCCGCCGCCGCCACCCTCCTGCTGGAGCGGCTCGAGGGCGTGGTGGAGGCGCGCCGTGGGGACGGCGACGGACGACGTGGGCCGCTCGACCCCGGGGCCGCCGACGCCGCCGCTCCGGCGGTTCCCACGATCGTCGTCCTCGTCGAGGACGACGCGGCCGCCCCCCGATCCCGCCTCATCCGGCTCGCGGAGACCGGGCCCGACGCGGGCATCCACCTGCTCTGGGTCGCGCCCACCGTGGAGCAGGTTCCCGCCGCGTGCCGCACGTTCCTCGTCGTCCGGGGCGAGGGGTCGACGAGCGGCGAGGTCCGGCACGGGCTGCTCCGTTTCCCCGTCGCCACCGAGCGGCTGGACCCGGAGTCTGTCCTGGCCCGCGCGCGCACCCTTGCCGGCGTCATCGATGCCGGAGCAGTCGGCGAGGACGAGTCCGACCTGCCGCGGTCGGTGGCGTACCCGGCGCTCGCGGGCACCGAGCTGCTGGACGACCCGGACGCCGTCGCCGAACGCTGGCAGCAGTCCGGCTCGGTCGTGGCGCGCGACGGGTCGGCCCCCGGCCGCCGCCGCCCCGCCGCCCTCACCGCGATCGTCGGCATGGGGGCGTCCGCGCCCCTGGCGATCGACCTGCGCCTGCACGGGCCGCACGCGCTCGTCGGGGGCACCACGGGCGCCGGGAAGAGCGAGTTCCTCCAGGCATGGGTCCTGGGGATGGCGCAGCACAACAGCCCCGACCGGCTGACGTTCCTCTTCGTCGACTACAAGGGTGGGGCAGCCTTCGCCGACTGCATCCGGCTGCCGCACTGCGTCGGGCTCGTCACGGACCTGTCGCCGCACCTGGTGCGGCGGGCCCTGGCGTCCCTGCGTGCGGAGCTGCGTCGCCGCGAGCACCTGCTCAACCAGAAGAAGGCGAAGGACCTGGTGTCGCTGGAGCGCAGCGGCGACCCGGACTGCCCGCCCAGCCTCGTCATCGTCGTGGACGAGTTCGCCGCCCTGGCCACCGAGGTGCCCGAGTTCGTCGATGGTGTGGTCGACGTGGCCCAGCGCGGCCGGTCGCTCGGGTTGCACCTGATCCTGGCGACCCAGCGTCCGGCGGGGGTGATCAAGGAGAACCTGCGGGCGAACACGAACCTCCGCATCGCGCTGCGGATGGCGGACGCCGACGACTCCGTGGACATCCTCGGCGACCCGATGGCCGCCCACTTCGACCCCACCATCCCGGGCCGCGGCGCCATGCGGACCGGGCCGGGCCGGATCCAGTCCTTCCAGACCGGGTACGCCGGTGGCTGGACCACCGACGCCCCGGTGGTGCAGCAGGTCGAGGTGGTCGCCATGGACTTCGGCTCGGGCGCGAGCTGGGAGCTCCCCCCCGCCGCGCGCCATGAGGAGCCGGACCCCGGACCCACGGACATCGCGCGCATGGTGGGCACCCTGCGGCAGGCGGCCGATCGGTTGACGATCACCCCGCCGCGGCACCCGTGGCTCGACGAGCTCGCGCCGCGGTACGACTTCGCGCTGCTGCCGAACCCCCGGACCGACGAGAAGCTGCTGCTCGGCGTCGCCGACTCGCCGTCGACCCAGTCGCAGCCCACCACCTTCTACGAGCCCGACGTGGACGGCAACCTCGCGGTCTACGGCACCGGCGGCGCCGGCAAGAGCGCGACGTTGCGCTCGCTGGCGGTGGCGGCGGCGGTGACGCCCCGCGGTGGCCCGGTGCAGGTGTACGGGCTCGACTTCGGCTCCCGCGGGCTGCGGCCGCTCGAGGACCTGCCGCACGTGGCGGCCGTGGTCGACGGCGACGACCAGGAGGGCGTCGCACGGGTGCTGCGGCGGATCCGCGACCTCGCCGACCAGCGGGCCTCACGGTTCGCGGCGGTCCGCGCCGACTCGATCGCCGAGTACCGGGCCCGCGCCCAGGTGCCGGACGAGCCGCGGGTGCTGCTCCTGGTCGACGGGCTGTCCGCGTTCCGCGAGACCTACGAGAACGCGATGTCGCCGGAGTTCTCGATGTTCGCGCAGATCGCGGCCGACGGGCGGGGCGTGGGCGTGCACGTGGTGCTCACCGCCGACCGGCCGAGCGCGGTGCCCACCTCGATCGCCGCCACGGTCCAGCGTCGCCTGGTGCTGCGGATGGCGTCCGACGACGACTACACGATGCTCGGCGTGCCCCGCGACGTGCTGGGCCCCACGTCCCCGCCGGGTCGCGGCCTGCTGGACGGGCAGGAGGTCCAGGTGGCGATCCTGGGTGGCAGCCCGAACCTGGCCGTCCAGGCGCGTGAGCTCACGCGCCTCGCGGAGTCCATGCGGCGTCACGGGGTGCGGCAGGCGCCGCCGGTGCGGCGCCTGCCCGCGCGGGTCGCGCTGAACGAGCTCGCGGTGGACGGCGCCGGCGGTCTCGTCGTCGGGCTCGACGACGAGACCCTCGAGCCGGCAGTCATCGCCCCGAGCGGGACGCTCCTCGTCTCCGGGCCGCCCGGGGCCGGTCGCTCGACGACGCTGGCGACGATCGCCGCCTCGGTGCGGCGCCAGCAGCCGAACCGTCGCACGGTGCTGCTGTCGCCACGACGCTCGGCGATCGCCGAGCTGGGGATGTTCACCGAGGCGCACACGTCGCTGGAGGCCGTGGAGTCGGCGGCTGAGCGGATCGCCGATGACATCGCGGCGCGGCGCCTCCCGGCGGGAGCGGTGGCGGTGTTCGTCGAGTCCCTCGCGGACCTAGCTGACACGACCGCGGAGCCGGGCGTGCGACGGCTCGTGACGGAGGCCGTGCGCGCCGAGGCCCTGGTGGTGGCGGAGACCGAGAGCTCGACCTGGGGGCAGGCCTACGGGCTGTCGGGCCCGTTCAAGGCTGGCCGTCGGGGCGTGCTCCTCATTCCCTCAGACGTCGAGGGCGACGTTCTGCTGAACACACCGTTGGGGCGGTTCCGTGCGGCGGACATGCCGCCGGGTCGGGGGTTCGTTATCGCCGGCGGGCGTGGCAGGCGGGCGCAGGTGGCATTGCCGGAGTGAAGCGATGGGGAGGTGTGCCCATCGACGTCATTTCCGGGCATGCCTAACATCGCAGTGTCAGGGTTTCGGCGGATCACAACAAAAGGGAGAAATGGCAATGGCTCGCGAAGGAATGGATGTCGACGCGGTCGAGGCGATCGGGCGGCAGCTGCAGGGGCTCGCGGATCAGATCGTGAGCGTGCAGGGGCAGATCAATGGCAAGGTGCAGCAGCTGCCGGGCCTGTGGGACGGCAAGGACGCCCAGGTGTTCGTCAACCAGTGGTGGCCCGAGCACCAGAAGACGCTGCACGCCGTCGCCGAGTCGGTGCGTGGTCTGGGCCAGTCGGCCCTGAACAACGCCTCCGAGCAGCGTCAGGTCTCGAGCCGCTGAGCCAGTTCCCGACACTCTCGCCGGCGCCGGACCGGAGGAAGAAGGAGATCCCGTGGCACGCATGGGGATGGATGTCGACGCCGTCGAGTTGATCGCGAGGTCGATCCAGGGCGACGCGGATCACCTGGGCCAGCTGACGGCCAACGTCGAGGCGTTGGTCCGCAAGCTGCCCGGCCTCTGGGACGGCGCCGACGCGACGCGATTCGTCCACGAGTGGTGGCCGCAGCACCGCAAGACCCTCGGCGCTGTCCAGGAGTCCGTGCGCGGGCTGGGTCAATCGGCTCTCAACAACGCGTCCGAGCAGCGCCAAGCCAGCGCCGCTCCGGGGGCGGGAGGCGCCGACAGTCATGCCTCTGGCTCAGGTAGGACGCCCTCCAGCCCGGCGCCCGCGCCAGCTGCACCGTCAGGCGGCAACCCCCCGAGTGCGGGCGGTGCCGACAGGTACACGGAGGCGACGAAGACGCAACCGTGGCTCGCTCGTCAGCCGGGCAACTGGTACCAGTGCGCCACCTGGGCCTCGTTCCGCCGCCAGGAGCTGGGTCTGTCGAATCCCGGCGGCAATGGCGACGCGATGGCGGGGAACGTCGGCCTCGTCGACCCATCGAGCGCCGGCGTGGGTTCCCTGATCTCGACGGGTGACGGCCTCCACCGCGACGGCACGTACGACGGTCACGTCATGGTCGTCGAGCAGAAGCTGTCGGACTCGCCGCTCGAGTTCAGGGTCAGTGAGATGAACGTCGGGAACAACGGCTCAGACGTCGCGACTCCCCAGGAGTACCGGGACAACACGATTGTCGAGCAGCGCGCCGATGGCACCTGGGCGATCACGCGAGACAGCGTGGGTGACGGGAAGCACTTCTACACGACGTCCCGGACGGATCTGCGGTTCTCCTCGAACGCGAGATGAGGCGGGGCGGCTTGGCACCAGGCGTACCACCGCCACGCTGCGGATCCTCGTGCGATCGGGGGTGGGGGAAGTCGTGTCGGGGTGCGCAAGGCTCGCTTTCGATGTCAGCATGGAAGGCTCACGAAATGAGCTGATATCCCCTTGGGCTCCAAGAATTCTCGCGCCCGAACGTGCGGCAGATCTACTTTCCGGATCTTGTGAGGATGGTCGAAATGAACGGCGTGATATCGCTCGTCGGGATGGTCGTCATCATCGTGTTGTTCATCGTCGGACTGGCGCGGAACGGGCGCAGGAACGAAGAGGGTCATGCCGAGGCCGTGCGCCGCGTGATTGAAGAGAAGGCGCGACTGGACGCGGGTGCGCCGCAGGCCCCCTCTGAACCAACCATCGAGCAGTGAGATAGCGAGAGGGAGTCTCATGGAGAAGCACCACAAGTACATGTGGGCCGGGGTAGACATCCAAACTTCTCTTGATGCAGGTCGCATCAGGCTGGCAGTGATGGAGGCTGTCGCCGAGTCGCAGGGCAGGATCGACCTCACGGCCGACACTCCGCTGCTGCTGGCGTGCGACATCGTCAGCCTCAAGGGAACGGTCAAGTTCTCCCTCCGCGGCAAGAGCACGTCCTGGATGACGTTCGACGTGCAGATCTCCGACGACTTCGAAGGTCGACGGGCCGTGCGAACCCACATCATGCGAGCGCTCCTGACGGACTCGTCGATTCCCTTCGGGCCGAAGAAGATGAATGCCTACGACGCCTACATGCAGTTCGTGCGCGGGCTGGGGGCAAAGGTCGTCAACGCCGACAGCTCCGCACGCGTGAGCCTGCGGGAAGGCCCGATGCCGATCGACTTCCCGCTGAACAGCCTTGAGAAGCGCGTCGGCGTGCCGTCGTCACATCGCTAGCAGAGCAGGCCGTTGGCGCGGCACCACGAGGAGACCGGGGCCCTGCGGCGGCGAGGCAGGTGCGTCATGTGGTGTCTGCGGGGCGGTGGCGTCGGGTCCGGGGGGCGTGCTCGTCGGCGGGTGCCGCGCACGGCGTTCACCCGGACCTGACGAGCCGCCTTCGCGGCTCACTGCGGGTGCGGAGTCCGCCCCTCCGCGAGCCGCCCGACGAGCGTGGCGATCCGGCCGGCGCGCGCGGTCGGCGTCGCGGTGGCCACCCGGTGGAGCACCGCGTACCGGTTCTGCGCCGACAGGGCGGAGAAAAGCTAGGCGGCGGCGGGCGACGCTGCGAGCGCCGCCGCCAGGTCGTCGGGCACCTCGGCGGTGGCGGCCCCGGCGTAGGCCCGCTCCCACCGGCCGTCGGCGCGGGCGCGGTCCACCTCGGCCTGCCCGCGCGGCCGCATGCGGCCCTGCGCGACGAGCTCCGCGACGAGGCCGACGTTGCGGCGTGACCAGAGCGACGTGCGGCGGCGCGGCGTGAACCGCTGGACGAACGTGGCGGCGTCGCGCGAGCGGTTCTGGCCGTCGATCCACCCGCTGCACAGCGCCTCGTCGAGCGCCTGCGCGTAGGTCAGCGACGTGGGCAGATCGGAA
>JAJYTJ010000214.1 GCA_021793115.1 Actinomycetes bacterium
CCGCGAGCCGCCGCGCCCGACGGGTGCGCGCCATGAGCCGCGCGCGGCTGCTGGCCCTCGACGTCGACGGCACGGCGATGTCGTACGGCGGCGTGGTGTCCGACGAGCTGCGGACGGCGGTCGCCGACGTGGTGGCGGCGGGCCTGCACGTGGTGCTCGCCACCGGACGCTCGCTGCATGCGGCGAAGCACGGTGCGGACGCGATCGGCCTGGCCCAGGGCTGGCTGGTCTGCTCGAACGGCGCCGTCGTGGCCCGCCTGGACCCCGACGAGCCCACCGGCTACGAGGTGACCAAGGTGGTGACGTTCGACCCGGCGCCCGCGCTGCAGGTGCTGGTCGCCGAGCTGCCCGGCGCGCTGTACGCCGTGGAGCGGCTCGGTGTCGGCTACCTGGTGACCGCCCCGTTCCCGGACGGCGAGCTGTCCGGCGAGATCGCGGTGGTGCCGTTCGCCGAGCTCTGCGCCGCGCCGGCGAGCCGCGTCGTCATCCGCAGCCCGCACGCGACGCCCGACGAGTTCCACGCCCTCGTGGACCGGGTCGGGCTGCGAGAGGTCTCCTATGCCGTCGGCTGGAGCGCCTGGCTGGACCTGACGCCGGAGGGTGTCTCGAAGGCGTCGGCTCTGGAGGAGCTGCGCCAGCGGCTGGGGGTCGAGCCGTTCGCGACGGTGGCCGTCGGCGACGGTCGCAACGACATCGAGATGCTGACGTGGGCGGCCCGCGGAGTGGCGATGGGCCACGCCGACGAGCTGGTGCGGGCCGCGGCCGACGAGGTCACGGGCACCATCGACGACGACGGCGCGGTGGCCGTCATCCGCTCGCTGCTGTCCTGAGCCGCTGCTCCCGGACGGGTGATCCGCCGGGTGCGGATGGTGCCGAGGCGGCAACTAGGGGCATGCTGCGCAGCGTGGTGGAGCACGGCATCGAGGACGTCGCCCGGGCGGCGGGTGTGTCCACCGCGACCGTTTCGCGGGCACTGCGGGGCTTGCCGAACGTCACGGAGCCCACGCGGATGCGCGTGCTCGCCGCGGCGCACGAGCTCGGCTACGTCGGCTCTCCGGCCGCGGCGTCCCTGGCCAGCGGGCGGACACGGACCATCGGCCTGCTGACGCCGTGGGTGCGGCGGTGGTACTTCGCCAACGTCGTCGACGGCGCGGAACGGGCGCTGCGCGAGACGAACTTCGACGCGCTGCTCTACCGGTTCGAGGTCTCGCGCGGGGAGCGTCGCCGGGTCGACCCGTCGGTGCTGCGCCGCCGCGTGGACGGCATCCTCGTCGTCGGTCTGCCCATGGGTTCCAGCGAGGTCGACGACCTCGTGGCGCTGGGCCAGCCGCTGATCTTCGTCGGCTCCGGCCCGCCCGGCCAGCTGACGGTGCGGCTCGACGACAAGCGGGCCGGCCGGGAGGCCACCGAGCACCTGCTGGCGCTGGGTCACCGGCGGATCGGTCACGTCACGGGCGACGTCGACGCGATGAGCGAGTGGGCGCCCGGTGCGGACCGCCGGACGGGGTGGCGCCAGGCGCTGCGGACGGCCGGTCTCACTCCGGACGAGGACGTCGTCGTGCAGGGGGACTTCCAGGTCGACGTCGCGCGCACCGCCAGCGTGGGGCTGCTGCGGGCGCACCCGGACCTCACGGCGATCTTCGCGGCGTCCGACGAGATGGCGATGGGCGTGGTGCTCGCGGCCCGGGATCTCGGGCTGCGGGTGCCGGAGGACCTGTCGGTCATCGGGATCGACGGCCACGAGCTGGGCGAGCTCATCGGCCTGACGACCATCGCGCAGCCGGTGCAGGCGCAGGGCACGGCCGCGGCGCAGCTGCTGCTCGCCATGATCACCGGGAAGCCCGCGCCCGACCAGGTGATCTTTCCCACCGAGCTGGTGGTGCGGACGTCGACCGCTCGGCCGCGGCCGGCCGCGCACTGACGGCGCCCACCGGGTCGGCCGTCGTCGCACGGGACTCGCCCGTGTCGCCGAGACCCCGGCGTGACGAAATCGTGACGTGCCGCACCTTGACGCCCCGGGTGCGCCCGATGCGACAGTTGGATCGCGATGTAAGCGCTTGCAAGCAGGACCCCCTGTCGCATCGATGAGGTTGTGACCGGAAGGACGGACATGAAGCGAAACGCACGACTTGTCGCAGCGGCCGCCAGCGTGGCAGCACTCGCGACGGTGGTCGCCGGGTGTTCCAACGGCGGCGGCACCACCAGTACCAGCACCACAGCAGCCGGGCCGCAGGCGACCCTCTCGGGCGACTGTGCGATGTACTCGGCGTACGCCGGGCACAGTGGCTCGACAGTGACGATGTTCGGGTCGATCCTCAGCCCCGAGTCGGACTCCCTCAACAAGTCGTGGGCCGACTTCGAGCGCTGCACCGGCATCAAGATCCAGTACACCGGGTCCAACACGTTCGAGTCGGACCTGCCGGTCAAGGTCAACGGCGGCAACGCGCCGAACCTGGCGATCATCCCGCAGCCCGGCCTGCTCGCCCAGATGGTCGCGACCGGTGCGGTGAAGAAGCCGCCGGCGGGCACCGTGGCCAACGAGGCCAACTGGAACAACGCCTGGAAGAGCTACGGCTCTGTCGACGGCACGTTCTACGCCGCCCCGATGAGCGCCAACATGAAGTCCCTCGTGTGGTACTCGCCGAAGTACTTCGCCGCCAACGGCTTCACGGTCCCCACCACGTGGGCCGACCTCATGAAGCTGTCGTCGGACATGGCGGCCAAGATGACCGGCGCGGCCAAGCCGTGGTGCGGCGGCATCAGCTCCGGCACGGCCAGCGGCTGGCCCGCCACCGACTGGCTCGAGGAGGTCGTCCTCGGCACCTACGGCGGCCAGGTCTACGACGACTGGATCAGCCACAAGGTCAAGTTCTCCGACCCGCAGATCCAGACCGCGATGAAGACCGTGGCCGACTGGATGCAGAACCCGGCGTGGGTCAACGGCGGCTTCGGCGACGTCAAGACCATCGCCACCACCACCTTCCAGAACGCGGGCCTGCCGATCCTCAAGAACGAGTGCGGCATGCTCCAGCAGGCGTCGTTCTACGAGGCGCAGTGGCCCAAGGGCACCAAGGTCGGCCCGGACGGCGACGTGTTCGCGTTCAAGCTGCCCGCGGTGAACCCGGCGATCAAGACCCCGGTCGAGGGCGGCGGCGAGTTCGTGACGGCGTTCTCCGACGCACCGGCGGTCCAGGCCGTGCAGAACTACCTGTCGAGCCCCGAGTGGGCTGACAGCCGCATCAAGGTCGCACCCGGCTGGGTGTCGGCCAACGAGAAGGTCGACCAGACCCTCTACACCGACCCGATCGACCAGCTCTCCGCCAAGTACCTGGCCGACCCGAACGCCACGTTCCGGTTCGACGCCTCGGACGCCATGCCGGCGGCCGTCGGCTCCGGCGCCGAGTGGACCGGGATGGTCGACTGGTTCGGCAGCGGCAAGTCCGCCGCAGACGTCGCCAAGGCGATCGACGCGGCATGGCCGACCAGCTGAGCCCGCGGCACCACGTGCGGTGACATCTGAAGTGCTCCGGCCCGCGGGACGTGTCCCGCGGGCCGGAGCATCAGATGTGCCACATGCGTGGCACCCTGTTGGGAAGCTGGACGGACAAGGGAGTCTGCGGTGAGCGCTCTACACCTCGCCTTGGCGTCGAACGTGGCCAGTCAGGCGGCGACGACGCTGCTCGGCGTCGTCGAAGCCGTCGGTGGCTTCGTCGCCATCCTCTTCATCGTGTTCTACGTCGCGGGGCGGGCCACCGGGCGGCTGCAGAAGCCGATCGCGCTCATCATCTGCCTCGGCCCGGCGCTGTTCCTCGTGGCCCTGGGCCTGGTCATCCCGGCGATCACGACCATCAACAACAGCCTCACCGACCAGCAGTTCCTCGGTCAGCAGAAGATCAAGTACATCGGGCTGAAGAACTACATCTACGCGTTCACCGACCCCTCGACGCAGCAGACCATCGTGCGCACGGTGCTCTGGCTGCTCATCGTCCCGGCCGTGTCCGTGGGCGTCGGGCTCCTCGTCGCCCTGCTCGTCGACCGCATGAAGCACCCGTCGGCGGCGAAGACGATGGTGTTCCTGCCCACGGCGATCTCGTTCGTCGGTGCGTCCGTCATCTGGCGGTACGTCTACGACTACAAGGACCCGTCGCTGCCGCAGACCGGCCTGCTGAGCCAGGTGGCCATCTCCCTCGGCTGGCGCAACCCGCCGAACTGGATGCTGACCTCGCCGCTCAACACGTTCCTCATGATGGTGATCCTCATCTGGATCCAGGCCGGCTTCTCGATGGTGGTGCTCGGTGCCGCCCTCAAGGCGATCCCGGAGGAGGTCATCGAGTCGGCCCGGATGGACGGTGCCGCCGGCTGGCGGCTGTTCCGCACCATCCAGGTCCCGATGATTCGCGGCACCCTCGTGGTGGTGCTGACGACGGTGATGATCACCACGCTCAAGGTGTTCGACATCGTGTTCACCATGACCAACGGCAACTTCAGCACCGACATCCTCGCCCGCCGGATGTTCTCGGACATGTTCGTCACCAGCCAGGTCGGCCGAGGCAGTGCCCTCGCGGTGATCCTGTTCATCGCCGTCGTGCCGCTCGTCTTCTACAACGTCCACGTGCTGCGCCGGGAACGGGAGATCCGATGACCACCGCCACCACGTCGACCGGCGTCGCGAAGCCGCTCCACGGCGCCGAGGCCGTGAAGGCGGTCCGCCGGCGCTTCAGCACGCCGATGGCCTCGTTCTTCGCCGTCCTCATCGGCCTGCTGTGGACCATCCCGACGCTCGGCCTGTTCATCAACTCGTTCCGGTCGAAGGAGGACGCGGCCACCACGGGCTGGTGGATGTTCTTCGTCCACCCGACCTTCAGCCTGGACGGCTACCACCAGGTGCTCACCGGCAGCGGCGGCATGCTGATCCCCCTGGTGAACTCGCTGGCGATCACCATCCCGGCGACGATCATCCCCATCTTCATCGCGTCCATGGCGGGGTACGCGATCGCGTGGCTGCCGTTCAAGGGCAGCGACGCCATCTTCTTCGGGATCTTCGCGCTGCAGGTGGTGCCGCTGCAGATGGCGCTCGTGCCGCTGCAGCAGTACTACGTGCACGGTCTGCGGATCGCGGGCGTGACGATCCTGCCGTCGCCGCACATCAACGGCTCGCTGGCGCAGATCTGGCTCTCCCACACCATGTTCTCGCTGCCGCTGGCGGTGTTCCTGCTGCACAACTTCATCGCGCAGCTGCCGAACTCGGTCATGGAGGCCGCACGCATCGACGGCGCGTCCCACCTGCGGATCTTCCGGTCGATCGTGCTCCCGCTGTCGATGCCGGCCATCGCCTCGTTCTCCATCTTCCAGTTCCTCTGGGTGTGGAACGACCTGCTGGTGGCCAAGG
>JAJYTJ010000215.1 GCA_021793115.1 Actinomycetes bacterium
AGTGCTCGAACTCCAGTGGGCCGCCGAACCACGGGTCGTCGATGTCGAGGCGGCGCTCGTCGTGCGCGTCGGTGACCTGCGGCGCCGCGGGGTCGAACCGCCGCAGCATCACCACGGGCGCGTCGGGGTCCAGGCGGCGCAGCGCGCGGGCGTGCAGGGCCGTCATGGGCAGCACGAGGTCGCGCCGGCCCAGCTCGGCCGCCTCGACCTGGCGCGCGCGGTGCCCGTCGCCGCCCTCGTAGCCGTGCGCGACGAGTACGCGCCGCGCGCGGGGGTCGATCGGGTTGCCCCACTCCTCGTCGGACACCCCGGTGGAGTCGACGACGACCTCGTCGGCCAGGCCGGCAGCGGCGAGCCGCGCGCGCAGCACCACCTCGGCCATGGGTGACCGGCAGATGTTGCCGGTGCACACCGTCATCACGCGGTACGTCATCTCGTCCTCGCCTCGAGCAGCAGTCCGGTCCCGCCGGTGAACGTCACGCCGGCGAACGAGCCGGCGCGGGCCAGCTCGCGGAAGCCGCGCCCCGCGTGCAGGTCCAGCGACGCCCGATTCTGCACGTTGACCAGGCTGAGCAGCGCGTCGCCCCGCGCCCGGGTCCAGGCCAGGAGGTCGTCGAGCAGGGCTCCGGCGACGCCGCGGCGCCGCCACGAGGGGTCGACGACGAGCCAGCCGACGTACCAGCCGTCGGGGGCGTCGGTCAGCCCCGTCCGGCACGTTGCCATGGCCCAGCCGGCCACCGTCGCCGGCGCCCGCACCGCCACGGCCACCCGCCGCCGCTCGTCGGCCACCCAGAGCGCCAGGCGCGCCTCGAGGTCCGCCGGCTGCGGGCCGCGGGCGCGCGCGACGGCGGCCAGGGCGGCGACGTCGGGCGCGGCCGCCGCCCGCACCGCGACGTGCGGGTCCGCCGTGCCGTGCGCGTCCGGCCGGTAGTCCTCGAAGAGCGGCACGAGCCATGGTCCCAGCCCGACCGTTCCCCGCGAGCGCGTCGTTCGTGCCCGAGCGCATCGTTTGTGCCCGAGCGCACGCGTTCCCGCGCCCGGAACATGTGTGCTCGGCAACGAACGTTGCGCTCGCCAAGGGACGAGGTGCGCGGCGAGGACGAGGTGCGCGGACGGCGCGTGCCGCGAGGGGCGGCAGGGTCAGTCGCGGGCGGTGAGGATCACGGTGCCCGTGGGGGTGAGCGCGATGGTGTGCTCGAAGTGCGCGGTGAGCGAGCCGTCGGCCGAGCGGATGGTCCAGCCGTCGGGGTCGACGACGTACTCGTCGCCGCCCGCCATGAACCACGGCTCGATCGCCACGACGAGCCCCGCCCGGAGCTTGGGCCCGCTGTGCCGCCGCCCGAGGTTCGCCACGTGCGGGTCCTCGTGCATGGTGCGGCCCACGCCGTGGCCGCCGAAGTCGGCGTTGATGCCGTAGCCGCCGGCGCGTCCCACGCGGCCGATCGCCGCGGAGACGTCGCCCAGGTGCGCGCCCGGCCGGGCGGCGGCGATGCCCGCGTCCAGCGCGGCGGAGGTGGTGGCGATGAGGCGCTGCGCCTCGTCGGTGGCCGTGCCCAGCTGGAAGGTCAGCGCGGAGTCGGCGACCCACCCCTGCAGCTCGCACGCGAAGTCGACCGAGACCACGTCGCCGTCGGCGAGCACCTGGTCGGAGGGCAGGCCGTGCAGCGCTGCGTCGTTGACGGAGATGCACAGCACGCCCGGGTAGGGCATCGCGCCGAACGACGGGTGGTACCCCAGGTAGACCGAGCGCGCCCCGGCCGCCGCGATCATCTCCGCCGCGTGGGCGTCCAGGTCCCACGTCGTCATGCCGATCCGCGCGTGCTCGCGCAGGGACGTCAGCACGTCGGCCACCAGGCGGCCTACGGGCCGCATCTGCTCGATCTCTTCGGGGGTCTTGAGAGGCACGGCCCCACTCTGGCACGTCCCGGGGACCACCCCGGCGCCACGAGCGGTGCACTCCCACGCGCCCGGTGCATCAGCAGGTGCACCTATCGCGTGGGAGTGCACCGCGGGCGGCCGGAGGGCAGCGCACGGCGCGGCGGCTGGAGGGCACCAGGCACGGCGGCGGGGTGGAAGGCACGGCGGCGGATGGGCGGGGAGCGGCGAACAGCCGCGGGCGGGGAGCGGCGAACAGCCGCGGGCGGGGAGCGGCGAACAGCCGCGGGCGGGGAGCGGCGGACAGCCGCGGGCGGGAGCGGCGGACGGCCGCGCGGGCGGAGGGCCGCCGCGGACGCGGAGTACACCGAAGACGAGTGGGCACGGGGCGGCGGGCACGGGACAGCCCGTGGGCCGGGGCCCCGGACGGGGGCCCCTGCCGCGCTGGACGATGTCGCGGCTCCCACGGGCTGCGGTGGCTGCCGGTACTCGCTCGGGCCGCTCGGCCCTGGACGACGGCAGTCCGTCCTGGTTCGACGGGCGGCTAGCGGGCAGCCACCTCACGCGTCCTGGAATGAACCATCTCCGGACCACCTCCTTTCCCGTGTACCGGCGACGCTACGTCGCGCTCGCCGCACCGCCAAGCGATTACCACCGGTCCCGGTCGACGCTCCGCGCGGCGGGCAGCACGACGAGCAGCAGCACGACCACCCCGACGAGCGCGAGCACGCGCCACACCTCCGCGCCGGGCAGCGGGCGCCCCGGCCCAACGAGCCACACGACCAGCCCCGCGGCCTGCGCCCCCGCCTGCAGCCGCCAGGCCCGCCGCAGCGCCGCCACCGGCACCGCCACCTCCACGCGCGTGCCCGGGCCCACGCGCGCGGCCAGCAGCGCCGCCAGCACGGCGAGGTGCACCACGAGCAGCAGGCACGCGAGCTGCCACGCCGGCACGGCGCCGCCCAGCAGCAGCCGCACCGCCGCGAGCACGACGAGCCACGCGCCCCACCCGGTGCGCGGCCGCACCAGGAGCAGTACGACGAGCAGCACCGCGAGCCCGTCGGCGAGGGCGGCGACGGGCCCGCGCATCGTCGCGAACCCGGCGGCGACCGGCACCAGCAGGCCCAGCACCGCGGCCGCGGCCCGCACCGCCGAGCCCGGCAGCGTCCGCACGCCCTCAAGCTCGACGCCGCGCACCCGGTCCTCGTCGCGCGCCGCCTGCAGGGCGCGGAGCACGTCGCTCATCGCGGCACCCCCGCGCCGGGCCGGCGACGGTCCGAGCGGGCCAGCACGGCCAGCGCGAGCGCCGGGTCGTCGCGCCACGTCACCACCTCGACGTCGAGGTCCCGCAGGTCGGCCAGCCGGTCCTCGCGGTCCACCAGGACGAGCCTCGCGGCGGTGGCCGCCCGCCCGGACAGGTGGGACGTGCGCAGGCGCGGCAGCACGTCGACGGCCACCACCCGGTGGCCCACGCGCCGCCACGCGGCAGCCGCCTCGGCCGGCTCGTCGTCCAGGAACGTGGAGAAGACGACGACGAGCGCACCCGAGGGCAGCCGCGGCGAGCGCACCCGGTGGCGCGACCACCCCTCGGGCTTGGTGAGCGCGAGCGCGTGGGTGATCCGGTCCAGCTGGCCACGCCCACCGCCGGGCGGCAGCGGGCGGCGCACCACGCCGAGGTCGTCCAGGCCGACGCGGTCGCCACCCGCGATGAACGCGCGGGCCACGGACGCCGCCGCGCGCCGCGCGACGTCGAGGGACGTGGGGTCGTCGGCCCGGGTGGGACGGCTGCCCGCCCACGTGCGCGGATCCGGCCCCACCTCGTCGCGCGAGTCGACGACGAGCATCACGGCCGCCTCCGCGAGCGCGTGCTCCCCCCGCACGTACAGCTCGTCGAGGCCGGGGGAGCGCCGCGCGGTGACGCGCCAGTCGATGCGCCGCAGCCGGTCGCCGGCGTGGAACTGGTGCACGTCGCGCAGGTCGCCCCCCTCGCCGGGGCGACGGGAGGCGTGCGTGCCGGTCAGCCCGCGCAGGCGCGCCGGCAGCGGCAGCTGCCGCAGGGGCGCGGCCGACGGCAGCACCAGCGTGTCGCGCCGCACCGGGCCGGCCGGCTCGCTCGCGGAGAGCAGCCCCGGGCCGAGCCCCTGCGCCTCGACGGTCGCCACCTCCTGCGGCCCGGTCCGCACCGTGCGCACGACGAGCGGCACGCGCCGCACCACCGGCCCGGGCCCGGCGTCGTCGGGCAGCGCGAGGAGCGCGTCGAGCGCGGGCAGCCCGGCGCGGTACGCGCCGACGGCCACGGCGACCGTCCCCGCGGGCGCCGCCAGCCGCAGCTCGGCGCGCAACGCGCCCTCGTCGTCGGACCGCTCCGGGGGGCCCACCGCGGGCCGCACCTCGCCGGCGGGCCGCCGCAGCAGGTCCCACGCGCCCGCCACCAGGGGGAGCGCCCCCAGCAGCGCGACGTCGCCCCGCCCGGCGAACGCGCCGAGCGCGAGCACCACCGCACCGGCCAGCACCGTGCCGGTGCCGGCCATGGTGACGTGCCAGCGGTCAGCCACGGGTGGTCGTCGGCCCCGCGACGTGCTCCAGCACCTCACGCACCACCGCCTGCGGCAGCGTGCCGGTGGCCCACGCCTGGGGCGTGAGCGACAAGCGGTGTGCCAGCGCGGCCACGGCGACCTGCTTGACGTCCTCCGGCAGCACGAAGTCCCGCCCGTCGAGCACCGCGAGCGCCCGCCCGACGAGCATGAGCGCCTGCGACCCGCGGGGGGAGGCGCCCACCTCGACCGCCGGGTGGGTGCGCGTCGCGGCGGCGAGGTCCACGCAGTACCGCAGCACGTCGGTGTCCACGGCCACCGCCTCGACGCCGGCCTGCATCGCACGCAGCGTCGCGGCGTCCACCACGCGGCCCACCGTCGCCCACTCGGTGCGCCGGGCGAGGCGCCGCTGCAGCACGTCTACCTCGGCCTCGGGGCCGGGGTAGCCCACCGCGAGCCGCACCATGAACCGGTCCAGCTGGGCCTCCGGGAGCGGGTAGGTGCCCTCGTACTCCACGGGGTTCGACGTGGCGACCACGAAGAACGGCTCGGGCAGCGCGTGCGTGGACCCGTCCACCGTCACCTGGCGCTCCGCCATCGCCTCGAGCAGGGCGGACTGCGTCTTGGGCGCGGTGCGGTTGATCTCGTCGGCCAGGAGCAGCCCGGTGAACACCGGGCCCGGGCGGAACTCGAACGTCGCGGTGCCCGGGTCGAACACGGACGACCCGGTGATGTCGCTCGGCAGCAGGTCGGGCGTGCACTGCACGCGGCGGAAGTCCAGGCCCAGCGCGGCGGCCAGCGAGCGCGCCGCGAGGGTCTTGCCCAGGCCGGGCACGTCCTCGAACAGCACGTGGCCGCCGGCCAGCAGCGCGGCGAGCGCGAGCCGCAGGGGCTCGCGCATGCCGACGACGACGGTGCCGACCTCGTCGAGCACGGCGCGCCCGTGGGCG
>JAJYTJ010000216.1 GCA_021793115.1 Actinomycetes bacterium
CCGACTGCACCGCCTATGACCCGCCAGCGCATCGTTCGTCGTCCAGATCCACCGTTTCAGCGCCCGGAAGGGTCGGTCTCGGTGACGAACGATGCGCTCGGCGTCGGGGAGGGGGGCGGGGGGGGGAGAGAGAGAGAGAGAGCGTCAGGGGGTCGAGTACAGGGCCTCGATCTCGTCGGCGAAGTCCTTGAGCACCTCGGTGCGGCGCACCGACAGCTTCGGCGTGAGGTAACCGTTGGCGATCGTCAGGTCGGTGGGCAGGATCCGGTACTTGCGGATCGACTCGGCGCGCGAGACCGCCTGGTTGGTCCGCTCCACGGCGCGGTCGAGCGAGGCCCGCACGTCGGGGTCGTCGGCGGCCTCGGCGAGCGACATCGCCGGCTTGCCGTGCGCCGTGAGCCAGCCCGGCACGCCCTCCGGGTCGAGCGTGATGAGCGCCCCGATGAACGGGCGCTGGTCGCCGACGACGACCACCTGGCTGACGAGCGGGTGGCCGCGGAGCCGGTCCTCGAGCACCGAGGGGGCGACGTTCTTGCCGCCCGCGGTGACGATGATCTCCTTCTTGCGGCCGGTGATGGTGAGGAACCCGTCCTCGTCGAGCGCGCCGAGGTCGCCGGTGCGGAACCAGCCGTCGTCGAACGCGACGGTGGTGGCAGCGTCATTGCCGAGGTAGCCGAGGAAGACGCCGATGCCGGACGCCTCGATCTCGCCGTCGTCGGCGATCCGCAGCCCGCACCCGGGCAGCGCCGGCCCGACGGTGCCGATCTTGGTGCGCTCCGGCAGGTTGACGCACACGGGCGCGGTGGTCTCGGTCAGGCCGTAGCCCTCGAGCACCCGCAGGCCCACGCCGCGGAAGAAGTGGCCGAGCCGCTCGCCGAGCGGCGCACCGCCCGAGATGGCCCACTGCACCCGGCCGCCCAGCGCGGCGCGGATCTTGCGCAGCACGAGGACGTCGGCCACCTCGTGCTGCAGCCGCAGCCACGGGCTCGGGCCCCGGGGCGCGTCGAGCGCGCGCGAGTAGACGATGGCGGTCTTGGCCGCGCGCTGGAAGATGCCGCGCCGGAAGCCGGTCGCCGCCGACTGCTCGGCGGAGTTGTAGATCTTCTCGAAGACGCGCGGCACCGACAGCACGAACGTCGGCCGGAACGACTGCATGTCCGCGACCAGCGTGCGGGTGTCCGGCGCGTGGCCGAGCACGGCGCCGGCCGCCACGGTGAGCACATGGATGAACCGCGCGAACACGTGCGCGAGCGGCATGAACAGGAGCGTGCGGACGTCGTCCCCGGTGACGACGACCTCGAGCTTGCGGATGGTGTTGACGGCCAGCTCGGCGAAGTTGCCGTGCGTCAGCTCGGCGCCCTTCGGCCGGCCGGTGGTGCCGGACGTGTAGATGACCGTCGCGAGGTCGGCCAGCGTCGCCAGGTGCCGGCGCCGCTCGATCTCGGCGTCGCTCACGCCCGCGCCGGCCGCCACCAGCGCGTCGATCGCGCCCTCGTCGATCACCAGCACCTCGCGCACCTCGGGCAGCCGGTCCCGCAGCTGCGCGACGACCGCGGCGTGGCCGGCGTTCTCGACGACGACGAGCGACGCCGCCGAGTCGGAGAGGATCCAGTGCACCTGCTCGGCCGACGACGTCTCGTACACCGGCACGCCCACGGCCCCCGCGCCCCAGATGGCCCAGTCGAGCAGCGACCACTCGTACCGGGTGCGCGCCATGATCGCCACCCGGTCGCCCGGCTGCACCCCGCGCGCGACGAGGCCCTTGGCGACGGCGACGATCTGGGCGTCGTACTCGCGCGCGGTGAGGGGCTGCCACGGGCCGTCCGGACTGGTCTTGCGCTCGACGAGCACCGCGTCCGGCGTCGCGGCGACCCGGTCGGCGAGCAGGTCGTTGAGGTTGGACTCGCGGCCGAGCTCCACGACCAGGGGTGTGACGGACGTGGCGACGGACGTGCGGACGGTCGTGGTCATGACTGACTCCATCGGCAGGCAACGACGTGGGGCGACAATACGGGACTTTCGGCCTATTGCCTGTACTCAACGTCCCGGATAGCGGCCCGTGTTCCGGTCGGCGGCCGCACCGCGGGGGCGCGGCCGGGCGCTAGCGTAGGGCGGCCGCGCCCGCACGGGCGCACGGGTGCGTGGAGGGAGACCGGCTCAGATGCTGGCCATCGGCGTGGACATCGGCGGCACCAAGATCGCGGCCGGCGTGGTCGACGAGGACGGCACGATCCTCGCGCAGACGCGCCGCGACACGGACGCCACCGACGCGCACAGCGTGGACCTCGGGGTCGTCGACGTGTGTCGCGAGCTCATGGCCGAGCACGAGGTCGGGGCCATCGGCCTGGCGGCTCCCGGCTTCGTCAGCGCCGACCGCGCGACCGTCAGCTTCACGCCCAACCTGCCCTGGCGCGACCACGACCTGCGGGGCGCGGTCGCCTCGGCGCTGGGCACGTCCGTGCCGATCGTCGTGGAGAACGACGCCAACGCTGCGGGCTGGGCCGAGTTCCGGTTCGGTGTCGCGCGTGACGTCGACGACATGGTCACCCTGACGCTCGGCACGGGCCTGGGCGGCGCCATCGTCTCCGGCGGCGTCCTGCTGCGCGGCCGGTGGGGTGTGGCCGCCGAGATCGGCCACATGCGCGTGGTGCCGGACGGCCACTACTGCGGCTGCGGCCAGACCGGGTGCTGGGAGCAGTACGTCTCGGGCAGCGCGCTGGTGCGCGCCGCGCAGGCGGTCGCCCAGACCCGGCCCGACCGTGCCGCGCGCATCCTCGAGCTCGCCGGCGGCAAGTGGCGCAAGATCTCCGGCCACCACGTGAGCACCGCGGCGGCGGAGGGCGACGAGCTGTCCGTCGAGCTGCTCGCGACGATCGGTCGCTGGGTCGGTGAGGGCGCGGCCTCCGTGGCGGCGCTGCTCGACCCCGAGCTCTTCGTCGTGGGTGGTGGCCTGTCGGCGGCCGGCGAGCTGGTCATGGCGCCCGCGCGCGTGGCCTTCGCCGCGCACCTGTCGGCGGCCGGCCACCACCCGGAGGCGCGGTTCGCCGTCGCCTCGATGGGCAACGACGCCGGCATCGTCGGCGCGGGGGACCTGGCGCGGCGGTAGCGCGATGACCGCCGAGCGGGCAACGTCGCCCGCCTCCCCCTCAGACCACGGCCCCGGAGTCGGAGTCGTGGTCCCGGTGGTGCGGCATGCGCCAGACGAGCACGCCCACGGCCGCCAGCAGCAGCACGCCCGCCACGGGCGCCAGCCAGCCGGGCGCGTCGCGCCACGCGACGAGCAGCACGAAGTACAGCACCGGCACGCCGACGGCCACGGCCCAGGTGAGGACCCGCAGCGGATCGGCGCTCATCACGGGACCCGGGTCCGGCGGGACGAAGTGCTCCTGCTCATCGACCGCGTCCTCCGCGGCGTCGATCTGGTCGGTGCCGTCCCAGTCGCGCCCGGACAGCACGCGGCCGGCGTCGCGCGCCGGCGGCCCGGGCTCCGGGGGCACCGGCACGTCGGGGAACACGGACTCCTCCGGCTCCCCGAGCTCGGCGACGATCTCGGCCCAGCGCGCGTCGAAGTCGCGCGGGTCGGCCTCGTCGTCCGGACGCTGGACCATGAAGGCACTCTAGAGTCGGTCCGAGCAGTCCGCGTCGCCCGGGCTGGCCGCGGCACGAGGAGGGCTCCTTGTTCTACTGGCTGATGAAGCACATCTTCGTCGGACCGCTGCTCAAGCTCGTGTACCGGCCGTGGGTCCGCGGCGCGGAGAACGTCCCGACGGACGGTCCCGCCATCCTGGTGAGCAACCACCTCGCCGTGATCGACTCGTTCTTCCTGCCCCTCATGCTGGACCGGGACATCGTCTTCATCGGCAAGCAGGAGTACTTCACCGGCAAGGGCCTCAAGGGCCGCCTGGTGGCGGGGTTCATGCGCGGTGTCGGCACCATCCCGGTCGACCGTGGCGGCGGCAAGGCCGGCGAGGCCGCCCTCAACACGGGCCTGCGGCGCCTGCAGGAGGGCGGCCTGTTCGGCATCTACCCCGAGGGCACCCGCAGCCCCGACGGCCGGCTGTACCGCGGCAAGACCGGGGTGGCCCGCCTCGCCCTGGAGTCGGGCGCTCCGGTGCTGCCGGTCGCGATGGTCGGCACCAACATCGCGCAGCCCATCGGCCGCAAGATCCCCAAGATCATGCGGATCGGCACGGTCATCGGCGAGCCGCTCGACTTCTCGCGGTTCCAGGGCCTTGAGGACGACCGCTTCATCCTGCGCTCCGTGACGGACGAGATCATGTACGCCCTCATGAGCCTGTCCGGCCAGGAGTACGTGGACATGTACGCCGCGACGATGAAGGCGCGGATCGCGGCCGGCCTGGCGGAGGCGGGCGAGGAGATCGGCGAGCCGGTGGCGCCCGGTGGCCGCCCGGTGCCCGACGTCGAGCCGCCGCTGCCGCCCGACGAGGACGAGGACGAGGCGGGGCACGAGCCCGCCGCCGCCCCGACGGCCGTCGACGAGGGTGACGACCGGGCGTCCTGACGCTGGGATGGACGGCAGAGCGCCGTAGGCCCGCGGCTAGGATGATCGCCGCGCGCCGTCGCGCTCCCCGCTTGTCTGCTCGATCGAGAGGTGTGCTCCATGTCCGTCCGCCGCGTCGCCCTGCTCACCGCCGGCGGCTTCGCCCCGTGCCTGTCCTCGGCCGTCGGCGGTCTCATCGAGCGGTACACGGAGATCGCGCCCGAGGTCGAGATCATCGCCTACCAGAACGGCTACCACGGCCTGCTGCTCGGCGAGAAGGTCGTCGTCAGCGACGACGTGCGCAAGCACGCCGGCGTGCTGCACCGCTTCGGCGGCTCGCCCATCGGCAACTCCCGCGTCAAGCTCACCAACCGCGCCGACGCGGAGAAGCGCGGCCTCGTCCAGCCGGGCCAGGACCCGCTGCAGGTGGCGGCCGAGCAGCTCAAGGCCGACGGCGTCGACGTGCTCCACACCATCGGCGGCGACGACACGAACACCACGGCGGCCGACCTCGCGGCGTACCTGCACGAGAACGGCTACGAGCTCACGGTCGTCGGGCTGCCCAAGACGATCGACAACGACGTGGTGCCCATCCGGCAGTCGCTGGGCGCGTGGACCGCGGCCGAGCAGACCGCGCGGTTCGCCCAGAACGTCATCGGCGAGCACCGCTCCGGGCCGCGCATGCTCATCGTCCACGAGGTCATGGGTCGCAACTGCGGCTGGCTCACCGCTGCGTCCGCGGCCGAGTACCGCCGGTCGCTCGACGCCCAGGAGTGGGTGCCGGAGATCGGCCTGTCGCGCGAGCGCTGGGACATCCACGCGGTGCTCGTCCCCGAGCTGTCGA
>JAJYTJ010000217.1 GCA_021793115.1 Actinomycetes bacterium
ACGCCCGCCTACCTCCTCACCGGTCACCCGCTGCCACCGCCGCTCGACGGCGCGGCCTGGTTCACGCAGTGGCGGGTGGACCCGATCACGCTGGCGGCCACGGTGGCCGGACTCGTCGTGTACCTGCGGTGGGTGCAGCGCCTGCGTGCGCGGGGCGACGGCTGGCCCGTGCTGCGCACCGCGGCGTGGGTCGCGGGGATGGTCGTCTTCGGGTGGACGACGAGCGGTGGCCCCAACGTCTACGGGCACGTCCTGTTCAGCGCCCACATGGTGCAGCACATGGTGCTGGTCATGGTGGTCCCGGTGCTCGTCGTGCTCGCCGCGCCCGTCACGCTCGCGCTGCGCGCGCTGCCCGCCCGCGCCGCGACGTCCCCGGGCGACGAGTCGCGCGGTCCCCGGGAGTGGCTGCTCGCGCTGGTCCACAGCCGGGTCGCCCGCGTGATGTCGAACCCCGTGGTCGCGGCGGTGAACTTCGCGGGCTCGCTGATCGTCTTCTACTACTCGGAGGTGTTCGGCTGGTCGCTGCGCACCCCGGAGGGCCACCTGTTCATGGTGGTGCACTTCAGCCTCGCGGGGTACCTGTTCGCCAACGCGCTGATCGGCATCGACCCGGGCCCGCGGCGTCCGGGCTACCCGCAGCGGCTGCTGCTGCTGTTCGCGACGATGGCGTTCCACGCGTTCTTCGGCGTCGCGCTCATCAGCGGCGACGTGCTGCTCGTCGCGAGCTGGTTCGGGCTGATGGGCCGCACCTGGGGGCCGAGCGCGATCGCGGACCAGCACATCGGCGGGGCCGTCGCCTGGGGCATCGGCGAGCTGCCGACGCTCGCGCTGGCGGTCGGCGTGGCGGCGGCATGGGCCCGGGACGACGAGCGCTTCGCGCGTCGCCGCGACCGCCGCGTGGTGCGCGAGGGGGGCGACCTCGAGCTCGACGAGTACAACGCGATGCTCGCGCGCCTGGCGCGGGACGACACGCCACCGCGGTCCTGACGGGGGCGGGCCGCCGACGAGGGCCCTGACCTGCCACGCCACGTCGCGTCCCGCCCACGGGCGTCGGCCCCACGTGATAGGAACGAACGCGTGACAGCTTTCGACGACCTCGACTCCTACCTCGCCCTGCCCCGCCTGTCCGGCCTCGTGCTGTCGCCCGACGGCACCCGCCTCGTGACGGCGGTGCAGACGCTCGACCCGCGGTCGACGGCGTACGTCACCGCGCTGTGGGAGGTGGACCCGGCGGGCGTCGCACCGGCACGGCGGCTGACCCGCAGCGCCAAGGGCGAGGCCGGAGCGGCCTTCACGCCGTCGGGCGACCTGCTGTTCACGTCCGGCCGCCCCGACCCGGACCTGGCCGAGCCGGACGACGAGGCGGCGGACCTGTGGCTGCTGCCGGCCACCGGGGGCGAGGCCCGGGTCGTCGCGCACCGCAAGGGCGGGCTGAGCGAGCTCGCCGTGGCGACCGGCGCACCGGTGCTCGTCGTCGGCTCCGGGGTGCTGCCGCACGCCGCGGACGACGCCCAGGACGAGCAGCTGCGCAAGGACCGCAAGGACAAGAAGGTCGCGGCGATCCTCCACACCGGCTACCCGGTGCGCTACTGGGACCACGACCTGGGGCCGGACGAGCCGCACTGGTTCGTCGGCACGCTGCCCGACGGCCCCCAGCCCGCCGGGGCGGCCGAGCCGCGCGTCACCCTGACGGACGTCACGCCGCAGCCGGGGCGGGCGCTCGACGAGCAGCATGCCGCGATCAGCCCGGACGGCCGCACGCTCGTCACCGGCTGGGCCAGCCCGTGCGCCGACGCGGACCAACGCAGCTCGCTGGTGGCGATCGACGTGGCGAGCGGGGAGCGGCGGACGGTGGTCGCCGACGACGGCTACGACGTCGGCGGCCCGGCGATCTCCCCGGACGGACGGTGGGTCGCCTTCCAGCGGGAGTTCATGTCGAGCCCGGCCCAGGCGCCGCGCGTCGACCTGGCGATCGTGCCGCTGGCAGGCGGCGAGGTCCGTGCGCGCACCGCCGGATGGGACCGCTGGCCCGACGCCGTCACATGGCTGCCGGACTCCTCCGGCCTGCTGGTGGTCGCGTCCGACGACGGGCGCCAGCCCGTGTTCCGGGTCTCCCTCGACGGTGACGTCACGCGTGTCACCAGCGACGCCGCCGCCTTCCACGCCGTGCAGGTGTCGCCGGACGGCACCACGGCGTACGCCCTGCGCTCGTCGTACCTGGCGCCGGCGCACCCGGTGCGGATCGACCTCACCGGCACCCTGCCGGCGCCCGCCGAGCCGCTGCCGGGGCCCGCGCCGCTGCCCGAGCTGCCGGGGCGGCTCGAGGAGGTCGAGACCACCGCGGCCGACGGCACGCGGGTCCGCGCCTGGCTGGCGCTGCCGCACGACGCCTCGGCCGAGCACCGGGTGCCGCTGCTGCTGTGGATCCATGGCGGCCCGCTCGGCTCCTGGAACGACTGGTCGTGGCGCTGGTGCCCGTGGCTGCTCGTCGCCCGCGGGTACGCGGTGCTGCTGCCCGACCCGGCGCTGTCGCTGGGCTACGGGCAGGACTTCGTGCAGCGGGGCTGGGGGCAGTGGGGCGGCGCGCCGTTCACCGACCTCATGGCCGCCACGGACGCCGCCCTCACCAGGGACGACGTCGACCCGTCCCGGACCGCGGCGATGGGCGGGTCGTTCGGTGGGTACATGGCGAACTGGGTCGCCGGGCACACCGACCGGTTCCGCGCCATCGTCACGCACGCGTCGCTGTGGGCCCTCGACCAGTTCGGGCCGACGACCGACGCCGCGTTCTACTGGCGGCGGGAGATGACTCCGGAGATGGCGCTGCACAACTCCCCGCATCGCCACGTGGCCGAGATCAGGACGCCGATGCTCGTGGTCCACGGCGACCACGACTACCGGGTGCCGATCGGCGAGGGCCTGCGGCTGTGGTACGAGCTCCTGGCGCACTCGCAGCTCGCGGCGGACGACGAGGGTCGCACCCCCCACCGGTTCCTCTACTTCCCGAACGAGAACCACTGGGTGCTCAGCCCGCAGCACGCGGCGATCTGGTACGGCACGGTGTACGCCTTCCTCGCCGAGCACGTGCTCGGCGAGCCCGCGGAGTACCCGCGCCTGCTCGGGTGACACCACCGGGTGATCTCACCCCCGGGCGGGGGTCCCGGCGGCACCGGAGCGGGTCGGTATCGGGGATGATGACCCGGATGTCCGCCCGAGGGACGGAGGCACGCGTGGTGGACCCCCTCGTCGCGCCCGTCGCCGGGATCGTCGAGATCGCCGCGGCGGGCCACCGCCTCGAGATGGCGCGCGACGTCGACGACGTCGCGGAGATCGCCGCGGAGTCCGCGCTGGAGGTCCTCGCCGCGTCGAGCGCCACGCTGTGCCGCATCGCGCAGGACACCTGCCGGACGATCGCCGCAGCGCCCCCCTCGCGGGACGTGCGGGAGGTGCTGCTCACGCAGGCCTCGCAGCGCGCGGAGGATCGGCCGGCGCTGCGGTCGCTCATCAGCGAGCGGGCGTCGTGGCGCGCCGACGTCACCGACCCGCAGTCCGACGCGGTCGAGGTCGGCACGCTGCGCGACCTCGGCGGCACGTCCGCCCTCGGCGTGCCGGTGGTGGTCAACGGCGCCGTGTGGGGCCAGCTCGCCGCGCTGCGCCGGGTCGCGGGTCACCCGTTCACCGACCGCGAGGTCGCGGCCGCCGAGGTGCTCGCCGGGCTCGTCGCCGGGGCGGTCGCCCGGGTGGACCTCGAGGGCCAGGTGCGTCACCTCGTCGCCGACGACCCGCTGACCGGCCTCGGCAACCGCCGGATCGCCGACGCGGCCGCCGACTACGCGCTGGCGAGCGGCCGGGAGACGTGCATCGTGATGTGCGATGTCGACGGGCTCAAGCGGGTGAACGACGAGCTGGGCCACGACGTGGGCGACGACCTGCTGCGCTCGGTGGGCGACGTGCTGCGCCGCATCACCGAGGAGCTGCCGGGCTCGACCGCCGCGCGCATCGGAGGCGACGAGTTCTCCGTCGTGACGATCGGGCACCGCCGCGCGCAGGTGCAGGAGGCCGTCAGCCGGATCGTCGCCGAGTTCCCCTTGCCGCACGGTGCCGCGATCTCCTACGGGGTGGCCTCCACCGCGGTGACGGGCGCCGTGCCGGCGCGCACCCTGTTCCGCCGGGCGGACGCCGCGCAGTACCGCGCGAAGCGGGCGCGCGCCCGGCTGCGCCAGCTGTCGCTGCCGCCGCAGGCCGACCCGGCCGTCACGGCGGAGCGCATCCTGGTGTCCGGCACGGCGGCGCTCGGGCACGCGTCCACGGGCGTGGTGGCCCGGCTGTGCGCGGTGGCGGCCGGTGCCGCGGACGTGCTGGGAGGTGGCGACTGGTCGGTCAGCGGCCGCCTCGACGGGGGTGAGCCGACGGTCGTGGCGCGCGGCGGCAGCCCGGCCGACCTGGGCAGCGGCGCCGTGCGCCTCGAGGGCGCCTACGAGAGCTGGTCGGTCGGCGTCGGCGCGTCGGCGACGGCCGCGACCGGCGACGCCGTGCGCACCGCGCTGCACGCGCTCGTGGCGGTGGCGGTGCTGGGCGCGGCCTGACCGCGCCCGGGGAGGACGGGCACGTCGCGGCGTCCGCTGCATGCCGCCTGGCGCCGCCGGCGTCCGCGCCACAGCCCGCGGCCCGCGGCCCGCGGCCGGCTTCCGTCGTCGTCGCGATCCGTCAGGAGCCGAGCAGCGGCAGTGTCAGGCTCGTCGGGCCGCCGGCGGTGAGGCGGATCGGCACGCCCCAGTCCTGCTGTGCCAGGTGGCAGGCGGGGAACTCGACCGCGGGGTCCGCGTCGCAGCTGGCGGCCCGTGCCGAGACGTGCAGCACCCCCTCCGGGACGTCGGGGTTGAGCCGCAGCCGACGCGTCAGCGGCACGTCGTCGCCGGCGCCGTCGAGCAGCAGCTCGGACGGGGACGAGGACACCGACAGCTGGGTGGACGGGCCGTAGCGCTCGTCGACCTTGTGCCCGGGCGCGGGCGTGAAGGGCACCACGAGCTCGAGGTCCCCCGGCGCGACCTCGATCACCGGCCGTTGGGTCCGGTGCGCGCCGCGGTCCACCGCCGTGGCGCCCGACGAGGCCAGCCGCGTGATCCGGTGCGCCGCCGACTCGACGACGAGCACTCCATCGGCCGTGACCACGAGCCCCGACGGCTCGGCGAGCCCCTCCGCGACCGTGGCGACCACGCCGCCCCCGCTCACGCCCGCCGCGCCGCCGCCGACCGCGCCGACCGTGCCCGCCGCGCCGCCGCCGCTCACGCCCACCGCGCCGCCGCCG
>JAJYTJ010000218.1 GCA_021793115.1 Actinomycetes bacterium
GACCCCACGCCACCCCGGAGCGCATCACCGCCGAGGCCTCGCGCCGCGCCGCCCAGGCCCGGGCGGCCCGCGCCGCCGCCGCCGCGCGCCGCGCCGCCGCCGCCCGTCGTCGTGCCCTGCTCGCCGTGGTGCTGCTCGTCGCGACCGTCGCGGGCTGGACCGCCGTCGGGCTGGTGCCCGCGGCGTCCGTGATCCTCGGCGTCGCGCCCAGCGCGCTGCTCGCACTCGTCCTGGGCGCCGGGCGGCGCGCGGTGATCGCGGGCAAGCGGAACGACGAAGCCCTGGCACGCCAGATCGCCGAGGCCGAGGAGGTCGCGGCGCGGCCCCGCTCGGGCGTGATCCGCACCGTCGCCCCGGCCGCGCCGGCGGCCCCCACCAGCGCCGCGGTGCCCACCGCGCCGGCCGTGACAGCGCCCGTGCGCGCCTCTGCCAAGGGCAAGGCCACGCAGACGCCCAGCTGCTTCGCCACCGAGTCGCCGTCGGCGCCCGTGGCCAAGGTCACCGGCCGCGCGGTGCGGCCGAGTGACGCCAACACCGAGGTGTTCCAGGCCATCGTCGCCGACCGCGGCGAGAAGGGTGCCGCGGCGCGGCACGTCACCGGGCAGGTGCCCGTGGTGGCCGAGCCTGCCGCCACGGCGCCCGCAGCGTCCGTCCCGGGCCCGTCGTCTGGCAAGGTCTCTGAGGCCGACGAGGCCGGGCACGAGGCGTGGGCGCCCGTGCCGGTGCCGCGCCCGACGTACACGACGAAGCCGGCGGCGCCCCGGCGCGAGCCGGTGCCCCTCGGCGAGGTGGAGGGCTCGACCACCGCCCGCGCGGCCGAGCCGCCGGCCTCCTCGTCGGACGTCGCGTCGGACGCGGACGAGGCGCTCGTCACCCCGCAGCCGCCGGCCGAGGGCACCGCGAGCATCGACCTCAACGCCGTGCTGGCCAAGCGCCGGGCCTCCGGACTGTAGCCGGGCGGGCGGTCAGGAGGCGCCTGCCCGGGGTGCTACTCTGATCGCCGCAGTTTGGGGCTGTGGCGCAGCTGGTAGCGCGTCTCGTTCGCAACGAGAAGGTCGCCGGTTCGAATCCGGTCAGCTCCACGCACGAGGGCCTCCGACCCGGGTGAAAGCCCAGGTCGGAGGCCCTTTTTCATGACTGTGGGCGGTCACGGCGTTCGTGGGGCGATCCAGGGGCCGGTGCCCTCGGAGACGTCGACGATGCCGTCCTCGACCCATCGCAGCCGGCCGGTCAGCACCGTGGCGGCGAGCCGGTCGTCGGAGGCGGTGGTGGGCCCGCGCAGGCCGCGGAACAGCTCCTCGACCCGCACCCGGGACTGGGCGCAGAAGGCATCGGCGAGGGCCACGGCGTCGCGGCCGTGGGCCGGGTCGTCGCGACGCATCGCGGCGGCCCGGGTGCACACCGCGGACATCGCGAACAGCTCGGCGCCGATGTCGACGATGCGACCCAGCACCACCTGCTTGCGCTCGAGGCGGGCCTGGTAGCGGGCCATCGCGTAGAACGTGTGCCGGGCCAGCGAGCGGGAGGACCGCTCGACGAACCGCACGTGGCGGGCCAGCCGCCCGAAGTCGCGGTAGGCACCCGGGCGCGAGCCCTCCCCGGTGAGCAGGGTCGGGAACCAGCGGGCGTAGAAGCGGCCCGCGCCGGCGGCGGCGCGGGCCTTGGCGCCGAGGGAGGCGTCGCGCGAGGCGAGGTCACCCGCGGCGGCCAGGTGGGCGTCCACCGCCTCACGGGCGATGAACAGCCGCATGATCTCCGACGAGCCCTCGAAGATGCGGTTGATCCGCATGTCCCGCAGCAGCTGCTCCGCGGCGACCGCGCGCTCACCGCGCGCCGCCAGCGAGTCGGCGCTCTCGTAGCCGCGCCCGCCGCGGATCTGCACCAGCTCGTCGGCCACGCGGTAGCCCATCTCGCTGGCCCACAGCTTGGCCAGGGCCGCCTCGATGCGCACATCCTTCTGCCCGGCGTCCGCCAGCCGCGCGGACAGCTCGAACACCGACTCCAGTGCGAACGTCGTGGCGGCGATGAAGGCCAGCTTGGTCCCGATCGCTTCGTGCTCGCCCACCGGCCGGCCCCACTGCACCCGCTCGGCCGACCACTGCCGGGCGATGGACAGCGCCCACTTGCTGCCGCCCGCGCAGATCGCCGGGATCGACAGCCGCCCGGTGTTGAGGGTGGTCAGCGCGATCTTCAGCCCCTCGCCCTCGCGTCCCAGCCGGTTGGTGGCCGGCACCCGCACCTGCCGGAACCGGGTGACGCCGTTCTCCATCCCGCGCAGGCCCATGAAGTGGTTGCGGTGCTCGACGGTGATGCCGGGCGTGGCGGCCTCGACGACGAACGCGCTGATGCCGCCCCGTTGCCCGTCGTGCGGCGGCACGACCGCCATCACCACGAGCAGCTCGGCGATCGGGCCGTTGGTGGTCCACAGCTTCACGCCGTCCAGCAGGTAGGCGCTGCCGTCGTCGGTCGGGGTGGCGGTGGTGCCGAGCCGGGCAGGGTCCGAGCCGACGTCGGGCTCGGTGAGCAGGAACGCGGAGATCGCACCCGCAGCACAGCGCGGCAGGTACGCCTGCTTCTGCTCGGGGCTGCCGAACATGCGGACGGGTTCGGGCACCCCGATGGACTGGTGCGCGGACAGCAGCGCGCCCAGGCTCGGGTTCACCGAGCTGACGAGCATCAACGCCCGGCCGTAGTCGACGAGCGACAGTCCCAGGCCGCCGTACCGCTGCGGGATCTTCATGCCGAACGCGCCGACGCGCGCCAGCGCGGCGATCGCCTCGTCGGGCACGTGGTCCGCACGCTCGATCGCCGGGCCGTCGATGGTGCCCAGCACCTCGAGCAGCGCCTGGCGGAACTTCGCGCCGCGCTCCGCGGCGTCCGGGTCGGGCGCCGGGTACGGGTGGATGAGCCCGATGTCGAACGCGCCGAGGTACAGCCCCTTGGCGAAGCTCGGTCGGGTCCACTGCTGTTCCCGGGCCGCCTCGGCGACCTCACGGGCCTTCCGCTCTCCGGCGGTGGGGGTCTGGTCCACGGTGCCGCTGCTCACGACGAGCCTCCCCAGCGGGACCCGCACCGAACGGGCCGGCCGCTCGATGTCGATGCTAACGACGCATGCGCGCACTGCGCGCGGGGACGCGGGGACGTCCCGCGGGGCGGGGCGTCCCCGCGACCTCAGTCCTGCGGCAGGACGAGGGCCTTCGTGTCGACCGGCTTGTCGATCATCCCGTTGGCCAGCATGAACTGCTGGGTCGCCGCCAGGTCGGCCAGGTCCGCGTCGGTGACCTTCTGGCTGAAGTCGTACTGCGGGTACATCGCACGGACCGCGTCCGGCGTCAGCCCCGTGGCCGCCGCGGCCATGGCGACCGTGTCGTCGGGGTGTGCGGCCATGTACGCCAGCACGGTGCGGTGCGCCTGGACGAACTCGCGGACGACGTCGGGGTGGGCGGTGGCGAACGTCCGGCTGGTGGCGTCGACGATGGTGGCGCCGACGAGCCCGGTGCCGTCGGTGACCTTCGTGTCACCGGCGGCGAGCGCCTGGGAGGCGGCCGGACCGGCGAGGAGCGCGACGTCGGCGCTGCCGTTCGCCAGGGCGGCCTGCGCGGCCGGGATCGTCATGTTGACGAAGTTGACGTCCTTGGCCGTCAGGCCGGCCGTCGCCAGGTAGGCCAGCAGCAGCTGGTGCAGGATCGTGCCCTTCGGACCGGCGATCGTCTTGCCCTTGAGCGCGGCGGCCGACGTCGGGCCGTGGGGGCCCGCGACGAGCATGAACGCCTTCGGCGACCGGCTGTAGGTGTCGACGATCGCGATGTCGGCGCCGTTCGCGGCGGCCAGGATGACCGAGGTCGCGCCGACGGCGAAGAGGAACTGGATGTTCCCGGAGGCGAGGGCGGCCGTCTGGTCCGGGCCCGTCGTGAGGTTGGAGTAGGTCACCGAGACCCCGGGGCCGAACGAGTCGGAGAACGCGTCGATCTTCCGCTCGACGATCGAGGGCACGTTGAGGGGTGACGTCACGTAGGTGACGGCGATCTTGTCGATCTTCGGCCCTGGTGCGGAACTGGCGGCCGGGGCGGCCGTGTGCTGCGTGGCGGCGGCCTGCGGTGTGCTGCACCCCGCCAGCATGGCGGTGGTCAGTGCGAGCGCGACGAGCAGCGCCGGGGTCTTTCTCCTCATGGCTGTTCCCTCTGCAACGTGGTGCGGACGAGTCCGGCGAGCTCGCGGTCCGGCTCCCGGGTGCGGTCCCCGGCGGTCCGGGGCACGGTGTGGTCCGCGGCGATCCGGCCGCGGTTCAGGACGACGACGCGGTCGCCCAGGTAGAGCGCCTCGTCGAGGCTGTGGGTGACGAACAGGACGTTCATGGCCGTGGTGCGCTGCACGTGCAGCAGCAGCTCCTGCATGTCCTGCCGGGTCTGGTGGTCGAGCGCGGCGAAGGGCTCGTCCATGAGGACGAGTGACGGCCCGTTCGCGAGCGCCCGCGCCAGGGCCACCCGATGCTGCATGCCGCCCGAGAGCTGGTGGGGCAGCGCGTCCTCGAACCCCGCCAGCCCGGTGAGCGCGAGGAGCCGTGCGCTGTCACACCGCCCGCGCCGCTGACCCAGCGTCACGTTCTGCGTGGCGGTGAGCCAGGGCATGAGGCGTGGCTCCTGGAAGACCATCCCGGTCCGTCCGTCGCCCCGGACCCGGACCACGCCGGCGTCGGGCGTGTCCATGCCGGCGACGAGCCGCAGCAGCGTCGTCTTGCCGCACCCGCTGCGGCCGAGAACCACCGTGACGCCGTCGCGCTGCACGAAGTCGAGCCCTGTCAGCACCGGCACGGTGCGACCGCGCACGGTGTAGCTCTTGTGCAGGTCTGTGATCTCAGCGCCAGCTGTCATCGATCCCCCAGCGCAGGCTGCGACGGATGACCAGGGCGAACAGCCGGTCGGTCGCGATGCCGACGAGGCCGATGACGACGATCCCGACGATGACCTTGTCGGCGCGCGACATCTGCTCGGCGTCGACGATGAGGAAGCCCAGGCCGGAGGCCGCCGCGAACATCTCGGCGCCGACGAGGGCGCGCCACGCGTAGCCAAGGCTGATCCGCATGCCGACGAGGACGTCCGGCAGCGCGTGCGGCAGCTGGATGAGGACGAACGTGCGGGCGCGGGAGAGGTGCAGCGAGGTGCCGACGTCGAGCAGGTCCTGGCCGCAGGACCGCAGGCCCTTGGTGATGCCCATGGACATCGGGAAGAACGCGGTCAGCACGATGACGACGAGCTTGGGGGTCTCGCCGATGCCGAACCACAGGATGAGCAGCGGGA
>JAJYTJ010000219.1 GCA_021793115.1 Actinomycetes bacterium
CAACGGCCGCCTCGAACACCTACGCGGCTCCGCCCTCGGCTTCCGCAACCTGACCAACTACATCGCCAGGAGCCTGCTAGAGACCGGCGGCTTCAGGAAGCAACTACACCCTCAGATCGGATGAGCCGGTTCAGTGCGCCCCGGTACCGATCTTCAGCAACCGTTCATCGTGCCCAAATCGGACCTTGATCCGCGGTGGCGACGCTGGTTGGTGAACGGCCGACCAGCGCCGCTCATCCCGCGGCAAGGAGGCCCGATGGGCCTGTGGTGCAGTCGGATCACTCCCAGCGGCTGGGTCGTCACGTTCGCCTTGCTGGCAGTCGTGACCGGTGTGGCCGTCTGGGTGGTGTGCCGGCTGTTCCCGACGCCAGACCATCGTCTTCCCGACGCGCGTGCGGCACTCGACGCCCGCCTCGCCGCGGGCGATGTCGACCTGACGACCTACGCCCATCTGCGCCAGGAACTGGCCGCCAGTACGTCCGTGACGACACGGCACAACCCGCGAAGTTCGATTGGAGGAGGTGTGTGATGGCATCGAAGACGAGTGTTCCCGTCACGGAGGTGAGGGTGACCCACTGGCCGAAGACCAGCCTTCGGGTGGCGTTCGGCCTCATCTGGCTCATCGACGCGATCTTGAAGTGGCTGCCCGGATTCCGGGCCTCCTACATGGCCACCATCATGGGACAGGCCCAGGGGCAGCCCGGCTGGCTCCAACCATGGTTCCGGTTCTGGATCGACCTGCAGCACCCGGACAGCGCGTTCTTCGCCTACTTCGTCGCCACGATCGAGAGCCTGATCGCCGTGGCGCTGATCGTCGGGTTCGCCCGGAAGGCGACCTACGTCGTCTCGATCGTGTTCAGCCTGCTGATCTGGGCGACCGCCGAAGGCTTCGGTGGGCCGTACACCTCCGGCTCTTCGGACATCGGCACTGCGATCCTGTACGCGCTCGTGTTCGCCGCGCTGCTGACGTTCAGCTACTACGACGGCACCGCGCCCTACAGCGCGGATGCCTGGCTCGAGCGGCGCATCAGCTGGTGGCACTGGATCGCGGAAGTGGGGCACCACCGGCGTGCGACGACTGCAGCGGCCGGTCAGGCGGGCACGGTTCGGGCGCCTGCTGTCGCCGACCTCACCGCGTCGTAAGCCCGGTTGACAACCGCGCACCTGGCCTGCCGTCCGTCACTGCGACGGGTGGACGATGGCGGCCGGCGGCCGAGGGGCGGGAGCGGCACATGGGCAAGCGCGTGCTGGTCGTCGAGTGGATGGCATCGAGGCGCTGCGCCGCATCCGGACGACCTCCCGCGAGCGGTGATCCTGCGCGCTGCTCGCTCGGAGGGCACCGGCACGCCCGTCGGACTCGCGGTGGGCGCGGACGACGATGTGACGAAGTCGTGCGGCCCGCGTGAGGCCCTCGCCCGGGTCGCGACGGTGGTGCGTCGGGCTCAGGACGACGAACCTGAGCGGCGAACGTCTCGACTTCGGCTCCGGCAGGGGGCCGGCATGGTGCAGCGGGCGACGATGTCGTCGCTGCTCGGCGAGTCCAGCAGAGCCGACAGCGCCGAGGCGTTGCCGCCTTCGCGATGGGCCACCCGGACCATCGATGCCGGTCGCCTGGTGCAGATGCTGCGGGTCGGCGGCGCTCGCGGCGGCCCGCGCGGTGATCTGCGCCTGCTGCTGGCGGGCATCGGCCAGAGGGTCGGCGATCTGCTGCTGGGCACGCAGTGCCGCGTCCGGCTCCGCGGAGGCGGCCAGCCGGTGCAGGCGCCTCTCATGTCACGTCCTCGGCGAGCCGGTCCGGGCGGGCCGCTGCGCGGTCATCGACAGGGTGTGATGGGCGGCGGGTGGGGTGTGCCCGGGCCGTTGAGCGACCCACAGCGCAGCCAGCACGGCGCCCAGTCCGAGCAGGGTCCAGCTGGTCGGGCGTTCGCCCAGGAGGAGCGCCGCCAGCAGCGGGCCGACGACGGGCACGAGCAGGGTCCAGGCGGTCAGCTGGTCCAGGCGGGCGTGCTGGGCCTCGGTGAACCAGATGACGGTCGTGGCCGCCGTGCCGACCAGCGCGAGGAACGCCAGGGCCGCCACGAACCGGCCGGTCCAGGCGATGTCGGGCATCCCTTCGCTGACCGCTGCCCAGACGGCCAGGCCGACGCCGCCGAGCAGCAGGTGCCAGCCGGCCACGACGATCACGTCGATCTCCCGCAGCCGGCGGGCCAGCAGGGTGCCGGCGGTGGTGGCGGCCGCGGCCCCCAGGGACAGTCCCGCGCCGGCACCGGCGCCGGACGCGGAGGCGACCACGGTCAGGCCGGCCAGTCCGAGCAGCAGGGCGATGGTGGTGGACCGGGTGGGCCGCTGCCCGTACAGCCACCAGGCCGGCAGCAGGATCAGCAGCGGTTGGGCGTTGGCCAGGACCGTGGCGACGCCCTTGGCGGCGCCGGCCCCGGCCGCGAACATCGCCGCCAGGGCCAGGGTGGCGTTGACCAGCCCGAGCAGGCCGATCAGCGCCCACGTGCGCACCTGGTGCGGCAGCGGGCGGTGCTGGACGCCGCCCAGGGTGACCAGCGCGGCACCGGCGACCAGGGCCCGTAGGGCGGCGAACCACAGCACGGGGGCGTCACGCAGGCCCCAGCTGATCGCGACGAAGCACGCCCCCCAGGCCAGGGTGACCCCGATCATCCGGCCGGTGTGCGGTCGGCGTGCCATGGCCGCGGCGGCGACGGCCGGGGCCGGCGTGAGCCGGCTAATGGCCACGGGGCATGGCCAGCATCATGGCGGTCATGATGCCCACGCAGGCCACCGCAAAGATGATGGCCCCGCTGCCGGCCGTGCCGGTGGCCAGCAGCACGGCGACGATCACCAGCATCGGCACGCAGCAGGCCAGCATCATCCACCGGTGGCCGTGGTGCGGGCGGCCGGTGTCGCCGGGGGTGGTCGGGTGGTCCTGCCCTGGATGTTGTGGCGATGGCTCGCCGGCCGCCGGGGTGGTCCGAGGCCGGTTGTCCTGCCCTGCCATCAGGAGCTCCGTCCCTGCCCGCGGTGAGTCAGGGAGGCCGGCACGTAGCCGAGCTTGGCGTACAGCGGGCAGTGCCCTCGTGCGCCGGTGACCAGCAGGTCCAGGCCGGCCAGGACCAGCAGCACCTCGAGCACGACGGCGAGCGTCGAGTGGGCGCCGCCAAGCAGCGCCACGCCTCCGACGATGCCGGCCGCGCCGACCACGACTCGCGAGACGCGTTCGGTCGCGGTGATGTTGATCTTGGGTGCTGGAGCGTGCGGGGTTGCCATGGGGGGGCCTCTCGATTGCGCGGTCAGTGGTGCTGGGCGTGCCCGGCGGGCATCTGGACCTGGCCCGGTGCGGGTGTGGGGGCGTTGTCCTCGCCGCGGATCAGCGGCCCGAGGACGGTGGTCGACACGACGAACGCCGCCACGAACACGGCCAGGGCCGTGGCGGGCGCCCACCAGGAGTCGAACCGGCGGTGCAGTCGGAGGAGCATCGGCACCGAGGCTGCCAGTCCGAGGACACCGAACAGGGCGGTGCCGCCGGCGCCTGCCACCAGGGCGGTGCCGACCAGCGGGCCGATGTGGTGCAGGACGTGGGGTGCCAGGCCGACGACGACCCCGGTCGCGCCGCTGATGGCGGTCCACACCGTCCGCAGCGGTCCGCGCCGCACACCCCGGCCGGTCGGCGCGGTGGCGGTCTGCAGCTGGTCGGTCATGCCTCCATCGTCCGGACCGCTGGCTGCGACCTGGTCGAGGATGGATGAAGGTCCCGCGAAGCCTCAGCTGGTGCGGTGTCATCTCCCAGGACATCGGTGACAGCTCTGCTGGTGCGGCCCGGCCACATGGGGGTATATCGGGGTGGGTTCAGGTGAGGGCGGGCACGAGGATGGCGGCCAGCAGCGCCACGGGCGCGACGTCGAGCATCACCTCCCGCCCGTGGCGCGCTCGGGCCAGTCCCCGCAGCGGGAACAGGACCTGGCGGACGATGACGTAGGCGGCGACCCCGCCCAGGAACAGGAAGCCTGCCGGCTGGGGTGGTGTGCGCCAGGCGCTCAGCCCGGTGAGGATGGCCAGCCGCCGTGAGCAGCTGGCCATCCCCGAGGATCGTCACCGTGGTGGCACCGACCCGGTCGGCGGGCTGCCTCCGGCCGGCGTGCCGTACGTCGTGTCGTGGGTGATGTTCTGCGGGTGCCCGTCCTGGTGGGTCATGCCTCCGCAGTGCCCGCCGGCGGCACCGCCGTGTCCGCCGCCTCCGCCGCCTCCGCCACCGTGGCCTCCGTGGCCGCCGTGTCCGGCGTGCATGAAGACCATCGCGCCGATGAATAGGAGCCAGTACCAGTTGTTGGCCAGAAAGGTGATCATCAGGGCCTCGGGATTCGCTGCAGAGGAACGGACAGACATGACGTGCGTCAGGCCGGCTTGCGTCGCGGTGGGTTCGGCACGGCGCCCACACGAGCCGTGACGCCCGCAGCGGGTGAGGTGGCGGCACTGTCCAGCTGCTGACGCAGTTGGACGTAGGTGTTCAGGTCGATGTCGCCCGCGGCGAGGCGGGCGTCGAGGGTTGCATGCGGGTCGGGGATCCGCGGAGCTGGTGTCGGGAACAGTCGGCACACCGTCCAGACGGTCAGACCGATCACGAGCGCCAGAGTGACGACCATGACGACCCAGCCGGCGGCGGTCATCCGGCTGCACCACGGGCCCATCGAGCCCTCCTCGCCGCGGGTGAGCGGCAGGGGGCCGCTCACCGACGAGCCTCACCGTCGCGGATCAAGTTCTGGGTCGGACACGATGAACCCTTGCTGAAGATCGGCCTCGGGACGCAGACGCAGCTCGACCAGCGGGGCGCTCGGGCCGGCGATGCGCGCTGATCCGCTGCCGGGCGACCGGATCCGCGCTGTCGACCGGTGGGGCTAGGGCCGGACTGACCGCCGTGAGTCGTGGCCGGCCCCGACCGGGTCGCACCGGGCGACCACGGACGGGAACGGGCGGCGGCTGGTCTGCGTGCACCCGGCCGGCCGCGCCGACCACGACTCGCGAGACGCGTTCGGTCGGGGTGATGTTGATCTTGGGTGCTGGAGCGTGCGGGGTTGCCATGGGGGGTTCCTCTCGATTGCGCGGTCAGTGGTGCTGGGCGTGCCCGGCGGGCATCTGGACCTGGCCCGGTGCGGGTGTGGGGGCGTTGTCCTCGCCGCGGATCAGCGGCCCGAGGACGGTGGTCGACACGACGAA
>JAJYTJ010000034.1 GCA_021793115.1 Actinomycetes bacterium
GATCGACCCGCCGCCCAGCATCCAGAGCTCGATGGAGCAGCAGATGCGCGCCGAGCGCGACCGCCGCGCCACGATCCTCACGGCCGAGGGCGTCAAGCAGAGCAAGATCCTCACGGCCGAGGGCGAGAAGCAGGCCGCGGTGCTGCGGGCCGAGGGCGACGCGCAGTCCGCCGTGCTGCGGGCCGAGGGCGACGCGCGAGCCATCCTGCAGGTGTTCGACGCGATCCACCGCGGTGACGCCGACCCGAAGCTGCTGGCCTACCAGTACCTGCAGACCCTGCCCAAGATCGCCGAGAGCCCGTCGAGCACCATGTGGTTCCTGCCGGCGGAGCTGTCGGGCGCGCTCGGGCAGCTGGCGCGCGGCTTCGCCGGGACCGGCGAGACGGCGCCCGCCCAGGCACCGTCGGCACCCTCCGGTCCGTCCGTGCCGCCGCTGAGCAACCTGCCGCCCATGTCGCTGCCCACCGCGGCGGAGGCGCTCGCAGAGGCACGGCGGCAGTCCGAGGCCGCGACCGCGGACGCGACAGACGCCGGCACCCGCAGCGGCATGCCGTTCAACCCCGAGGTGGAGGCCGGCCTGCGACCGAGCGGCGCGCCGCCGGCCGCCCGCCCGCAGGCGACGCCGCCGGCTCCGGACGCCTCGCCGGCGGAGGAACCGCCCGCCGAGTGACCGGCGCGCCCGGGGGGCGTACTTGCTGAGTGAGTGCTCACTCATTTACTGTGGGGGCATGCAGGTCACCTCTGGCCGTTCCGGGCGTGCCGCCCCGCTGCCGCCCGACGAGCGGCGCCTGGCGATCCTCAAGGCTGTGCTGCCGGTGGTGCGGGCGCGCGGCACGGACGTGACCACGCGGGAGCTCGCCGAGGCGGCGCAGGTGGCCGAGGGCACGCTCTTCCGGGTGTTCGACGACAAGGAGTCGCTGCTCCGGGAGGCGGTCGCCACAGCGCTGGACCCCGCGGAGCTCCTCGCGGAGATGACGGCCATCGACCTGGGCCTGCCGGTCGAGGAGCGTCTCGCCGCCGTCATCCGCGCTGGCGTGGCCCGGATGGCCGACCTCGCGCTGTGGATGTCGATGTTCCACCGGAAGGACCGGGACGCGGCGTCCGGCGGCCCAGGTGGGCGCGGGGCTCACGCGGGACCGCATCGCGGCTGGGCCGAGCGGCAGCAGGCGACGCAGGTCCTCGTGCGGGCCGAGCTCCGGCGGATCCTCGAACCCGACGCGGACCGCTTCCGCTGCCCGGTCGACGTCGCGAGCGTCCTGCTCGAGGCGCTCCTCACCGGGACGGTCATGCAGTCGGCCAACCGGCTGCGACAGGGCCAGGCCGCCCTCGAGACCGACGCCGACCTCGTCGCCGACTTCTTCCTCCACGGGGTGCTCCACCCCGGCGGGGCCACCGTCTAGAACCGTTCATCTCCGAGAGGGAGAACCATGCTTGTCCGGCTCCTCCGCGAGCACCTGCGCCCCTATGCGGGCACGGCGATCGTGGTCGTCGCGCTGCAGATCGTGCAGGTCGTCGCGACGCTCTACCTGCCCAGCCTCAACGCCGACATCATCGACAAGGGCGTCGCGGCCGGGAACACGCACGAGATCTGGCGGCTCGGCGGCATCATGCTCGCCGTCAGCCTCGCCCAGGTGGTCTGCGCCGTCGGCGCGGTCTACCTCGGCGCGCGCACCGCGATGGCGCTCGGTCGCGACATGCGCGCCCGCCTCTTCGACCGGGTGCAGGCCTTCTCCCAGCAGGAGATGGGCTCGTTCGGCGCGCCGACGCTCATCACGCGCACGACGAACGACGTGCAGCAGGTGCAGATGGTCGTCCTCATGACGTTCACCATCATGCTCATGGCGCCGATCATGCTGGTGGGCGGCGTCATCATGGCGCTGCGCGAGGACGTCGCGCTGTCCGGCGTGCTGCTGGTGGTGGTGCCGGTCCTGGCGATCATCGTGTCGCTCGTCGTCACCAAGATGGTGCCCTGGTTCCGCAAGATGCAGGCGCGCATCGACACCGTCAACCGCGTGATGCGCGAGCAGCTGTCGGGCGTGCGCGTCATCCGGGCCTTCGTCCGCGAGGGGCGCGAGCGCGCCCGGTTCGGCCAGGCGAACGACGACGTCTACGAGGCCGGCCTGCGGACCGGCATGTTCATGGCGATCCTGTTCCCGCTGGTCATGTTCGTCATGAACGCCACGAGCGTGTCCGTGCTGTGGTTCGGCGCGCGCCGCATCGACAACGGCCAGATGCAGATCGGGGCCCTCACGGCGTTCATCAGCTACATCGTGTTCATCCTCATGGCCGTGATGATGAGCTCGCTCATCTTCGTCATGATCCCGCGCGCCATGGTGGCCTCCGAGCGCATCGCGGCGGTCGTCGACACCAAGCCCACCGTGCTGCCGCCCATCCAGCCGGTGGCGCTGCCCGCCGGCTCCGAGCGCGGCCTGCTGCGGCTGACAGGCGTCGAGTTCCGGTACCCGGGCGCCGAGGACGCCGTGCTGCAGGACATCGACCTGCTGGCCGAGCCCGGCAGGACGACGGCCATCATCGGCTCCACGGGCTCCGGCAAGACGACGCTCGTCAACCTCGTGCCCCGCCTCTACGACGTCACGGGGGGCACCGTGACGGTGGGCGGTGTCGACGTGCGCGATGTCGCGCCCGACGAGCTCTGGGGCCTCATCGGCCTGGTGCCGCAGAAGCCCTACCTGTTCTCCGGCACGGTGCGCTCCAACCTGCAGTTCGGCGCCCCGGACGCCACCGACGAGGAGCTGTGGCACGCGCTCGAGGTGGCGCAGGCCCGGAGCTTCGTCGAGGCGATGGAGGGTGGCCTGGACGCGCCGATCGCGCAGGGCGGCACCAACGTGTCCGGCGGCCAGCGCCAGCGCCTGGCGATCGCGCGGGCCATCGCCCGGCGGCCCGCCATCTACCTGTTCGACGACTCGTTCTCGGCCCTCGACTACGCCACGGACGCCGCGCTGCGCGCCGCGCTCGTGCCCGAGACCCGGGACGCGACGGTCGTCGTCGTGGCGCAGCGCGTCGCCACCATCCGCAACGCCGACCGGATCATCGTCCTGGACGACGGCCGGATCGTCGGCACCGGCACCCACGCCGAGCTGCTCGAGAGCAACCCGACGTACCAGGAGATCGTCTACTCGCAGCTGAGCGTGGAGGAAGCGGCATGAGCGCCGAGGACAACGGCGGGAAGATCCCCGCCCCGGCGGTGGTGCGCCCGCCGCGCCGGCACGGGCCCATGGGCGGGGGCCCGATGGGCGGCATGGGGATGCCGGGGGAGAAGGCCAAGGACCTCAAGGGCTCCGGCAAGCGGCTCGTCGGGCTGCTGCGGCCGCAGCGGGCGCGGCTGTCGGGGATGCTCGTCCTCGGCGTGCTCTCGGTCGCGGCCGCGGTGGTCGGGCCCAAGATCCTCGGCAACGCCACCAACGTCATCTTCGAGGGCCTCATGGGCCGGACGATCGCCAAGGAGCTGCCGGCGGGGGTCGACCCCAGCACGGTGAGCGTGGACCAGGTGATCGCCTCGCTCCGGGCCAAGGGCCAGGGCCAGATCGCCGACCTGCTGTCCGGCATGCACAACGTGCACATCGGGCAGGGCGTGGACTTCCACCGCCTGCTCATGATCCTGCTGCTGGTCCTCGGCATCTACGCGGTGTCCGCGGTGTTCGGGTGGTTGCAGTTCCGGCTCACGGCGCTGATGGTGCAGACCACCGCCCGCCAGCTGCGCAACGACGTCGAGGCGAAGCTCGGCCGGCTGCCGCTGTCCTACTTCGACCGGCAGCCTCGCGGCGAGCTGCTGTCGCGCGTGACGAACGACATCGACAACGTGGCCCAGACGATGCAGCAGACGTTCTCGCAGCTCATCACCTCGGTGCTCACCGTCATCGGCGTGCTCGTCATGATGTTCTCCATCTCGTGGGAGCTCTCGCTCGTCGCCCTGGTGACCGTGCCGCTGGCGATGGTCATCGCCGGCGCGATCGCCAAGCGCTCCCGGCCTCAGTTCGTGGCGCAGTGGACCCACACCGGCGAGCTCAACGCGCACATCGAGGAGATGTTCACCGGGCACGCCCTGGTGACGGTGTTCGGCCGGCAGCGCGAGTCCGCGGCGGTCTTCGCCGAGCGCAACGGCAAGCTGTACGACGCGAGCTTCAAGGCCCAGGCGATCTCCGGCATCATCCAGCCGGCCCTCGGTTTCGTCGCGAACCTCAACTACCTCATCGTCGCGGTCGTCGGCGGCCTCAAGGTGGCCTCCGGCACGCTCACGCTCGGTGACGTGCAGGCGTTCATCCAGTACAGCCGCCAGTTCAGCCAGCCCATCACGCAGATCGCCGCGATGGCGAACCTGCTGCAGTCGGGCGTCGCGTCGGCCGAGCGGGTCTTCGAGCTGCTGGACGCCGAGGAGCAGTCGGCGGACCCGGTGCCCGCGGCCAAGCTGGCGCAGCCCGTCAAGGGCCGGGTGGAGTTCGAGCACGTGGCGTTCCAGTACGACCCCGAGAAGCCGCTCATCACGGACCTCTCGCTCGTGGCCGAGCCGGGGCACACCATCGCGATCGTCGGCCCCACGGGTGCCGGCAAGACCACGCTCGTCAACCTCGTCATGCGGTTCTACGAGGTCAACGGCGGGCGGATCACGCTGGACGGCGTCGACACCCGCACGCTGACGCGCGACGAGCTGCGCTCGCAGATGGGGATGGTGCTGCAGGACACCTGGCTGTACCAGGGCACCATCGCCGAGAACATCGCCTACGGCGTGGACGAGGCGAGCCGCGAGCAGGTGGTCGCGGCGGCCACCGCCACGCACGTCGACCGGTTCGTGCGCACCCTGCCGCAGGGCTACGACACGAAGATCGACGACGAGGGCGGGTCGCTCTCCGCGGGCGAGAAGCAGCTGCTGACCATCGCCCGGGCGTTCCTCGCGGACCCGACCATCCTCATCCTCGACGAGGCGACGAGCTCGGTGGACACCCGCACCGAGGTGCTGGTGCAGAAGGGCATGGCCGCGCTGCGCGCGGGCCGCACGTCCTTCGTCATCGCGCACCGGCTGTCGACCATCCGGGACGCGGACCTCATTCTCGTCATGGAGCACGGCGACATCGTCGAGCAGGGCACGCACGCCGAGCTGCTCGAGGCGCACGGCGCCTACGCCCGGCTGTACGAGAGCCAGTTCGCCTCGGCGGCGGTCGAGGAGTCCTGACCGGCATCGGCACGGCGGCCGCGCGGCCCTGGGGAGGTCTCCCGGGGCCGCGCGGCCGCGTCGTGCCGGCGTCCCGAGGCCCTAGGCTTCGGGCGTGCCCCTCGTATCGTTTCGATCGCGGAGCGACCCGGCCGCGCGGACCCGTGTCGTCCGCGACCGCCTGACCCTGACGCTGTACGGCCCGTACACGGTGTGGGGGTGGCTGCTGTACAGCTTCAACCCGAGCGCGCCCCTGCTGGGCCGCGACCTGCGGATCAGCGACGCGCTCGTGGGGCTGCACGGCACCGCGATGGCCGCGGGCGGCCTCGCGGCGGCCTTCCTCGCACCCCGCGCGGTGCTGTGGTGGGGCCGGCGCCCGGCCATCCTCGGGTCGCTCGTGCTCGTGGTCGTCGGGGTCAGCGGGCTCCTCAGCGGGCCGGCGCTGGGGTGGACGCTCACGGCGATGCTCGTGCTCTCGCTGGGCGGGAACGTCCTGATCTCGACCACCCAGGTGGGGCTCGCACTGCACCAGGGGCCGGCTGCGTCGGCGGCGATCAGCGAGGGCAACGCCGTCGGCTCGGGCGTCGGCCTGCTGGGCCCGATCGCCGTCGGTGCCGCGGTCGCGGTCGGCTGGGGGTGGCGCCCGGGCGTGCTGGTGACCGCGGGCCTCGCCGTCGTCGTCATCGTGCTCGTCGCCCGCCTCCCCGAGTCCGAGAGCCTGCCGCGCCGGGCCGTGCCCGTGGTGGCGCACGGCGACGTCGCGCCCGCGCGCCGACGCCGTGGCGCGGCCGCGGTCATGTTCATCGGCGGCGTGGTCGCGGCCGTCGCCGTGGAGAACGCGACGACCTACTGGTCGACGAAGCTCGTCATCGACCGCACGGGGGCGGGAGCCGGCATCGCCGCGGCCGCCACGGCCGGGCTCGTGGCCGGCATGACGCTCATCCGGCTCATCGTCGGTCCGCTGTCGCTGCGGCTCGCGCCCGCCCGCCTGCTCGTCGCGGGGTTCCTGTTCACCGTCGTCGGCTGGACCGTGCTGTGGACCACGACGAGCACGGGCGTCGCGCTGGCCGGGCTGGTGCTGGCCGGGCTGGGCCTGGGCGTGCAGTACCCGCTGTCGATCGCCCTGCTGCTGGCCGCCTCGCCCGGGCACTCCGACCGGGCCCAGGGCGACGCGACCCTGTGGGGCTCCCTCTCGATCGGGATCGCGCCGTTCCTGCTCGGCTGGCTGTCCGACCAGGTGGGGATGCACACCGCCTTCGTCGCCGTGCCGCTGTTCGCGCTGGCGGGCGCGGCGGTTGCGGCGCTGGGCGGTCGGGCGCTGCGCCGGGTGGCGGCCGCGGCCTGACAGGATCGGGGCATGCTCACCCCGCGCGTGCTGCCCGTGACCGAGGCGGCCGACGAGCGGCTCGCGGACTACGTGTCCCTCACCGATGTCGCGCTGCGCTCGCGGCACGAGCCGACCGCCGGCCTGTACATCGCCGAGAGCTCCACCGTGCTGGGGCGCGCGCTGGAGGCCGGGCACCGGCCGCGCTCGGTGCTGCTCGCGCCCCGCTGGCTGCCCGACGTCCTCGCGATGCTGGCGGCGGCGCCGGCCGCCGGCGACGTGCCGGTGTACGTCGCCGACGAGCCGGTGCTCGAGGCCATCACTGGGTTCCACGTGCACCGTGGCGCGCTGGCGGCGATGCACCGGCCGGCCCTGCCGCCGCTCGCGACCGTGCTCGCGGGCGCTCGGCGCGTGGCGGTGCTCGAGGACGTCGTCGACCACACGAACGTGGGCGCCGCGTTCCGCTCGGCCGCCGCGCTCGGGGTGGACGCGGTGCTGGTGACACCGCGCTGCGCCGACCCGCTGTACCGGCGGTCGGTGCGCGTGTCGATGGGGACCGTGTTCCAGGTGCCGTGGACGCGCATCGACCCGTGGCCGGCGGGGGTCGACGAGCTGCGGACGGCTGGCTTCGTCGTCGCGGCGCTGGCCCTGTCCGACGAGTCGATCAGCCTGGACGAGCTGGTCGCGGACCCGCCGGAGAGGCTGGCGCTGGTGCTGGGTGCCGAGGGCGACGGGCTCAAGCAGCGGACCATCGCGTCGGCGGACCTCGTGGTGCGCATCCCCATGGCGGGCGGGGTCGACTCGCTCAACGTCGCCGCGGCCGCGGCCGTGGCGTTCTGGGCGACCCGGGTCTGACCTCGTCGGTCGGGGCGGCGGCCCGCGTCGCGGTGGTGCGATCCTGAGAGCCGGCCCGCTGCCGCGGCCCGCCGGACGAGATGCGCCGTACCCGGCCCGACAAGACGACGCTCCCGGAAGGGGACGCTCGTCATGTCAGGTCAGTTCGTCCAGGTCGTCGGCTCGTTGCTCGTCCTTGCGGCGTTCGCCGCGTCGCAGGCCGGCAGGCTCGACACGAGGTCGACGCGGTACCTCGTGCTGAACCTGGTGGGCTCCGGCACGCTCGCCGTCCAGGCCGCGGTGACGAGCCAGTGGGGCTTCCTGCTGCTCGAGGGCGTGTGGGCGATCGTCTCGCTCGTCGGGCTCGTGCGGCCGCGGCGGAAGGCGGGCCGCGCCGGCGGTGCGGCGCGGTGAGTGGGGGCGTCGTCGGCGCCCCCACCGTTGCGGCGCGGGGTCGGGACGGCTGGAGGCCGGCGCCGCCCTACCTCTCGGGCTCGGTGACGTCGGCGACGGTCGCGCCCAGGACCCGCACCACGTCGTCGCCGACGAGGGTGGCCGCGACGCCGTGCGCCCCGGCGCCGATGGAGACCGTCCGCGCGCCGGCGACGCGCTCGTCGGCAACCACCGGCCAGGCGCGCAGCGAGCCGAACGGCGTGATGGTGCCGCGCTCGTAGCCGGTGACGTCCTTGGCCGTGGCGGCGTCCGGCATCGACATGCGGCTGACCCCGAGCAGCGCGCGCAGCTTGGGCCAGGAGATGGTCCGGTCGCCGGGCACCAGGACGAACAGGAAGTCGTCGTCGCCCCGGCGCACGACGATCGTCTTGAGCACGTCCGCCGGGCTCAGGCCCCGGGCCGCGGCGGCCTCGGCCAGCGAGCTCACGCGGCCGTGCCGGGTGATGCGGTACGGCACTCCGGCGGCGGCCAGCGCGGCGGCGGCGCGTGCCTCGCCCTCGGATCTCTGGGGCGCGGCACCCGCGGGGACGCCGGCGGTCGCCTCGTCGTGCGGCCCGGTCACGCGAGCGCCAGCCCGTCGACGAGCTCGACGCCCGGCGCCGCGGCCAGCAGCGCGCCGGGCAACGACAGCTTGGAGCGCCGCACGCCGCTGCCGATGAGCACGCGGTCCCCGGCCTGCGGGTCGGGGGTCGCCACCGAGGCGTCGAGCAGCACGCGGTAGTGCTCCGGCAGCCCGAGGAACGTGATGCCGCCGTACTCCATGCCGGACTCCGCGGTGGCGCGGTCCGTGGCCAGGAACGTCGCCTTCCGCACGTCGAGCAGCCGCCGCACCACGGTGTTGACGTCGGCGCGCGTGGTGGCGCGCACGCCGGCGGCGGCCAGGCGTTCCTCGCCGCCGCGGCGGCCGACGACGAGCACGCAGTTGACGGATCCCGACGCGGGCAGCCCGAACGTCTCGTTGAGCGTCGCGGTGTCGGCGAGGGCGGGGTCGATCTCGGCGACCCTCACCTCGTCGGCCACCGCGGGGACCCGCGCCGCCCACGCCGCGAGCACGGCGGCCGTGGCGGGCGCGAGCAGGTCGGGGCGGTCGAGGGCGGGCAGCCAGGTGAGGGAGGGCATGCCCGCACGGTAGCTCGTGGTCCGTTCGGTCACCGCCCCGCTCGTCGTCGGCTACCGGGAGTAGGTCGCGACGAGGATCGCGCGCGCCAGGGCGTGGAACGCGACGTGGAACGCGACGCCGGCGTTGCTGGCGCCGGGGCCGACGCCGAGCGAGTCCACGTCGAGCGCGTGCACCGCGAAGTAGTAGCGGTGCGGGTGGTCGCCCGGGGGCGGGGCGGCGCCGTCGTAGCCGTCGCCACCGCCGTCGTTGGGCACGTGGAAGGCGCCGCGCGGCAGGTGGTGGCCGCCGTGGGCACCGGCGCCGCGCTCGAGCTGCGTCACGGTGGCCGGGACGTCGACGACGTCCCAGTGCCAGTAGCCGGACGGCGTGGGCGCGTCGGGGTCGAAGCAGCTGACGACGAACGAGCGGGTCTGCGCCGGGAAGCCGGACCACGCCAGGGCCGGGGAGGTGTTGCCCCCGTCGGAGACGAAGTCGGTGAGGAGCCGTGCCCCGGCCGCGATGTCGGGGCTGACCAGGGGGAACGAAGGGAGCGGCGGCAGCTTGGCGTAGGGATCTTCCGCGACGGGACGGGCGAGGGACGTCATGGCGGACCTCCGTGTCGGTGGTGCGTCCCAGCATCGCCCCGGGGGGCCCAAGGCGCTCGCCGTCGATTGACAGCGAGGGCGTGTCGGCGTGTACTGGCATCATCGAACAGGTGTTCGACGATGGTGGTGTCGAGAGGGTCGGGAGCGGGGCATGACGGCCGTGGTGGAGGCCCGCGAGGGGGCGGCGCAGGCCCGGGCGGAGCGCGCCGCGCTCGCGTGGGAGGCGCTGGCTCGCGCGGAGCTGCGCACCGGGGCCCGCAGCGTGCGGGCGGTGCCGCCCACCGCGCCCTCCGCCGCCCCGGTCGCGGACGACGAGCCGGCACGGCCCGCCCTCCTGACCACCGAACGGCCGCCGATGGCGGTGCCACCGGCGCTGGCACCCCTGCTGCCGGAGGGGCTGCGCCGGGGTGGCACCACCGTGGTCGCGGGGTCGACGTCCCTGGTGCTGACGCTGCTGGCGCACGCGTGCGCGCACGGTGCGTGGGCCGCGGTGGTCGGGCGCCCCGACCTCGGGGTGCTGGCCGCCGCGCAGGCCGGGGTAGACCTCGAGCGCCTGGCGATGGTGCCGTCGCCGGGCGCGGACGCGCCGGCCGTGGTGGCGGCGCTGCTGGACGGGCTGGACGTCGTCGTCGTCGGGCCCGGAGCGCGGCTGACGGACGCCGACCGGCGGCGGCTGGCCGCGCGGGCCCGGGACCGTGGGTCGGTGCTGGTGCCCACCTACGCGTGGCCGGGCGCGGGTACCACGCTCGTCGTCGAGGCGGGTCGGTGGTCGGGGGTGGGCGCGGGCGACGGCTGGCTGCGGGCGCACCGGCTGCGGGTGGTGCGCACGGGCCGCGGGGTCGGGGCGGGGCGCACGGTCGACCTCGTGCTGCCGCTCGGGGCGAGGTTGCCCGACGAGCCCGCGACGCCGGCCGTCGAGACGCCGGGCGAGGGACTGAGGCTGGTCGGATGAGCACGCCTCGACCCACCCGGACCACGGTGGTCTGGGTGCCGGACTGGCCGGTCGCGGCCGCCGTCGCGGCGCTGGGCGTCCCTGGCCATGTGCCGGCGGCCGTGCACGACGGGCAGCGGATCGTCGCGACCTCGGCGCTGGCCCGTGCCGAGGGCGTGCGTCGTGGCATGCGCCGCCGGCAGGCGCAGGGCTGCTGCCCCGAGCTCGTGCTGCTGCCCGCCGACGACGCGCGCGACGTGCGCGCGTTCGAGCCGGTCGCGGTGGCGGTGGAGGGCGTCGTCGCGGGCGTCGAGGTCGCCCGGCCGGGCCTGCTGCTGCTGCCGGCCGGGGGCGCGAGCCGGTACCACGGCTCGGAGGATGCGCTGGCGGTCGCCCTGGTCGACGCGGTGGCGGGCACGGGCTACGAGTGCGGCGTCGGCACGGCGGACGGGCTGCTGGCGGCGGTGCTCGCCGCGCGCACGGGCGCGGTGGTGGCGCCCGGCAGCTCGGGGGCGTTCCTCGCGGGGTACGGGATCGGCGAGCTGGTGCACGCCACCGTGACGGACGAGCAGGCGGCCCAGGTGGCCGACCTCGCCGACCTGCTGCAACGGCTCGGGGTGCGCACGCTCGGCGCCGTCGCGGCGTTGCCGGCGGCCAGCGTGCACGCGCGGTTCGGCCGGCTCGGGACGTGGGCCCACCTGCTGGCGACCGGGCTCGACGAGCGGCCGCCCGCCCGGCGGCGCCCGGAGGCCGACCTCGTCGCGACGGCGGATCTCGACCCGCCGCTGGAGCGGGTGGACCAGGCGACCTTCGCCGGGCGGCGGCTCGCCGAGGGGCTGCACGGCGACCTGGTGGGCCGCGGCGTCGCGTGCGGGCGCCTGGAGGTGTCGGCGACCACCGACGACGGGACCGTGCTGGCCCGCACGTGGCGCACCGACCTCGGCGGCTGGGGTGGCCTGACGTCCGCGCGCATGACCGACCGGATCCGCTGGCAGCTCGAGGGGTGGCTCTCGGCCGGTGCGACGGGGCACGAGGAGCACCCGGTGACGCTGGTGCGCCTCACGCTCACCGCGCTGGACGTGCTGCCCGCCGCCGCCGAGCAGGGGCGCCTGTGGGGCGGCCCGTCGGGCGGGGACCTGCGCGCGCACCGGGCGCTGGAACGGGTGCAGGGGATCATCGGGGGACCGGGGGTGCTTGTCGCGAGCCTCGCGGGCGGGCGCGGCGTGCGCGACCAGGTCCACCTGCGCGTGTGGGGGGAGCAGACCGACGCGCCCCGCCCGGTGGACCGGCCCTGGCCGGGACGCCTGCCGGACCCTGCCCCGGCGACGGTGCTCACCACGGTGCGCCGGGTCGAGCTGCGGGACGCCGCCGGCGCGGCGGTGACGTACGACGAACGCACCGGGCTGGTCGGCGAGCCGGCGGTCATCGTCTGGCCGGACGGCGGACCGACGGAGGACGAGCCCGTCGGTCGCGTGCGCGAGGGGCCGGTGGGCGGGACCGTCGTCGGCTGGGCGGGACCGTGGCCGGTGTGCGAGCGGTGGTGGGTGCCGGGGGCGGCCGGGCCGCTGGTGCGCGCGCACCTGCAGGTGGCGCTCGCCGACGGGCGCGCGGTGCTGCTCGTCGGGACGGCGGACGGCGGGTGGACGTGCGAGGCGACGTATGACTGACGTCCGTTACGCCGAGCTGCACGCCCACACGGCCTACTCGTTCCTCGACGGGGCCAGCCAGCCGGAGGAGCTGGCCGCGGAGGCGTCGCGCCTCGGGCTCGAGGCGCTGGCCGTCACCGACCACGACGGGCTGTACGGCGTGGTGCGGTTCAGCCAGGCCGCCAAGGCGGTCGAGGTGCCGACGGTGTTCGGCGCGGAGCTGCACCTGCCCGCCCCGGACGGGCGCCGGCACCCGCGCGAGCGCACCCGCGCCACGCCCGGGCTGCCCGTGCTCGACCCGCCGACGGCCGTCCCCGACCCGCGGGCGACGCACCTCGTGGTGCTCGCGCGGGGGCCGGACGGCTACCGCGCGCTCTCGCGTGCCATCGCCGAGGCGCACCTGCGCACCGGGGAGAAGGGCGCCGCCGAGTACCGGCTCGAGGAGCTCGCGGCGCTCGCCGACGGCCGGTGGCTCGTGCTCACCGGCTGCCGCAAGGGGGCCGTGCGCCGCGCGCTGGCCGGTGGCGACCCGTCGGGGACGGCGGGCGTCGTCGCCGGTGGCCCGGATGCGGCGCGGGCCGAGCTCGACCGGCTCGTGGCGCTGTTCGGGCGCGACAACGTCGCCGTCGAGGTCACCGCGTCCGGGACCGCGCACGACGCGGAGCTCGCGGACGCCCTGGCCGAGCTCGCGGCGCGGGCCCGCGTGCCGCTGGTCGCGACCGGGAACGTCCACTACGCCACGCCGCGCGACGCCGACCTCGCGGCGGCGCTCGCGGCCGTGCGGGCACGCTCCTCGCTCGACGACATGGACGGCTGGCTGCCCGGCGCGCCCATGGCGCACCTGCGCTCCGCGGCCGAGATGCTCGCGCTGCACCGCCGCCACCCGCAGGCGGTGCCCACGGCCGCCGCGCTCGCCCTGGAGTGCGCGTTCGACCTGTCGCTCGTCGCGCCGCGGCTGCCGCCGTACCCGGTGCCGCCCGGGCACGACGAGGCGAGCTGGCTGCGCGAGCTCGTCCGCCGGGGCGCCGCCGAACGGTACGGGCCACCGGGCGCCGAGCGGGTCGAGGGTGCGTACGCCCAGATCGAGCACGAGCTGCGCGTCATCGAGGACCTCGGCTTCCCCGGGTACTTCCTTGTCGTCTACGACCTGGTGCGGTTCTGCCGCGAGCACGGGATCCTCGCGCAGGGCCGCGGGTCGGCCGCCAACTCGGCGGTCTGCTACGCGCTGGGCGTCACCGCGGTCGACGCGGTGGCGCACCACCTGCTCTTCGAGCGGTTCCTCGCGCCCGAGCGGGACGGGCCGCCGGACATCGACGTGGACATCGAGTCGCAGCGGCGCGAGGAGGTGATCCAGTACGTCTACGCCACGCACGGGCGGGAGCACGCCGCGCAGGTGGCCAACGTCATCTCCTACCGCCCGCGCTCGGCGGTGCGCGACGCGGCGCGCGCGCTCGGGTACGACGTCGGCCAGCAGGACGCGTGGAGCACGTCGATCGAGCGGTGGGGCAGCCTGCGCGGCCCGCGGATCCCCAGCGAGTGGTGGACCGTGTACCGCTCCGGCCCCGCCGCGCCGGATCCCGCGCCCGGGGCGCTCGTGGCGGGCGGCCACGACGTGGTGCCGCGCGTGCTGCCCCCGTCGGCGGAGGCCGAGGCGGAGATCCCCGACCCCGTCATCGACCTCGCCGAGCGGATGCTGCGCCTGCCGCGCCACCTGGGCATCCACTCCGGCGGCATGGTCATGTGCGACCGTCCGGTCATCGAGGTGTGCCCGGTGGAGTGGGCGCGGATGCCGGGGCGCACGGTGCTGCAGTGGGACAAGGACGACTGCGCCGACGCCGGCCTGGTGAAGTTCGACCTGCTCGGGCTGGGGATGCTCACCGCGCTGCGGCTGATGTTCACCGAGGTGGAGCGGCACACGGGGGAGCGGCTCACGCTGCACGGCCTGCCGCAGGAGGACCCGCGGGTCTACGAGCTGCTCAGCGCGGCGGACTCGGTGGGCGTGTTCCAGGTGGAGTCGCGCGCGCAGATGGGCACGCTGCCGCGGCTGGCCCCGAAGACCTTCTACGACATCGTCGTCGAGGTGGCGCTCATCCGCCCCGGGCCCATCCAGGGCGGGTCGGTGCACCCGTACATCGAGCGCGCCAAGGGTCGCGAGGACGTGACGTTCCTGCACCCGCTGCTACGCCCGGCCCTGGAGCGGACCAAGGGCGTGCCGCTGTTCCAGGAGCAGCTCATGCAGATGGCGGTCGACGCGGCCGGGTTCAGCCCCGCGGAGGCGGACCAGCTGCGCCGGGCCATGGGCTCCAAGCGGTCGCTGGAACGGATGGAGGCGCTGCACCAGCGGCTGCTCGACGGGATGGCCCGCAACGGCATCGCACGGGACGTGGGGGAGCAGATCTACGACAAGCTCAAGGCCTTCGCCGACTTCGGCTTCCCGGAGTCGCACGCGTACTCGTTCGCCTACCTCGTGTACGCCAGCGCGTGGCTGAAGGTGTACCACCCGGCCGCGTTCTACGCGGGCATCCTCGCGGCCCAGCCCATGGGCTTCTACTCGCCGCAGAGCCTGGCGGCCGACGCGCGGCGGCACGGGATCGGCGTGCTGCGACCGGACGTGCAGGCGTCGGGCGTCCAGGCACTCGTCGAGCGCGTCGGCCCCCCGCCGCCGGGCGGCGAGCCGCTGCTGGCGCCGCGCCCCAGCGGCACGGGCCCGGTCCCGGCACCTGGCGCGCCGGGCACGGGTGGCCGGTCATTGGTGATCCGGCTCGGCCTGGCGCCGGTGCGCGCCATCGGCGAGGAGACCGCCACGCGGCTGGTCGACGAGCGCACGGCGCACGGCCCCTTCGCGGACCTGCACGACCTGGTGCGCCGCGTGGACCTGACCACCGCGCAGCTGGAGTCGCTGGCCACCGCGGGGGCGCTGTCCGGCCTCGGGGTCAGCCGGCGGGAGGGGCTGTGGGCGGCGGGGGCGCTGGCCGCGGAGGGACCGGACACGCTGCCGGGGGTCGCCGTCGGCGTGGCGGCCCCGACGCTGCCGGGCCTCGAGCGTGTCGAGGAGGCCACGGCTGACGTCTGGGCGACGGGCGTGTCCGTCGACTCCTACCCGACGCAATTCGTCCGAACCGGCCTCGACGAGGCGGGCGTGCTGCGGGTGGCCGACACCTACCGCGACCCGGCACCCGCCGGGCGGGTGGCCGTGGCCGGCGTGGTGACGCACCGGCAGCGGCCGGGCACCGCGCAGGGGGTCACGTTCCTGTCGCTGGAGGACGAGACGGGGCTGCTCAACGTCATCTGCTCGTCCGGGCTCTGGCAGCGGTTCCGGCGCACCGCACGGACCTCGAAGGCGCTCGTCGTGCGGGGGCGCCTGGAGCGCAACGACGACGCGACGAACCTCGTCGCCGAGCACCTCGCCCCGCTGTCGCTGCGGGTGCGCACGTCGAGCCGGGACTTCCGGTGAGGCCCGCCGGTGGACGGCAGGCTCTCAGTCCGGGGGCGCCTGCGCCACCACGGGGACCTGCCCGGTCGCGGCTTCGATCTCCGCCGCGTCCATCGGCGGATCCATGGTGCGCAGGTGCGAGAACACCGCCCAGGTGACCGAGACGAGCGGCACGACGACGATCGCGCCGAAGATGCCGGCGACCAGGCCGCCGGTCGCCACCGACAGCGCCACGACGATCGGGTGCAGGGACACCTGCCGGCCCATGACCAGCGGCTGGAGCACGTGCCCCTCGAACTGGCCGATGAGGGCGATGCCGAGGCCGACGAGCAGCGCCCACACGACGCCCTTGGTCGCCAGCGCGACGATCACGGCCACGACCATCGCCGCCGGCGCGCCGACGAGGGGCACGAACGCGCCCAGCAGCACGAGCACCGCCAGCGGCGCGGCGAGCGGGATGCGCAGCACCGCGAGCCAGATGAAGGCGAGCAGCCCGTCGGTGACCGCGATGATGACGATGCCGCGCGTGTACCCGGAGAAGGAGCTCCACCCGGCGACGCCGGCCGAGATCCAGCGCCTGCGCACGCGGATGGGCAGCTGGTTGAGGAACCAGGTCCACATCTCGGCGCCGCGGGCGAGGAAGAAGATCGCGCAGAACACCGCGATGATCATGGCGGTGAACACCTCGACGGCCGACCCGGCGCTGGCCGCGGCTTGGCCGGCGATCTGGCCCGCATGACTCTGCACCCACTGCACGCCCTGGTTGATCCAGGCGGTGAGCTGCTCGTTCGTCAGCCGGAACGGCAGGTGGCCGCCCGTGAGCCAGTCGGTGATCTGCCCGGTGCCCTGGGCGAACTGGCTCGACAGCGAGGTCCACTGGTTGGCCACCGAGTAGACGACGTACGTGAGCATCCCCGCCAGGAAGGCGGTGCCGAGCAGCAGCGACAGCCCCACGGCCACCCCGCGCGCCACCCAGCGGGACAGCGTGTTGACGATGGGCCGCAGCACCGCGGTGATGACGAAGGCCAGGAACACTGCGATCACCACGAGCTGGATCTTCGACAGCGCGAAGAACACCACCACCACGGCGAGGGTGAGCGCGAGGAGCCGCCACGACACCCCACCCGCCGTGCGGAGCCATCGGGGAGCGGTCTGCTCCGTCGCCGGGTTGTCGGTTCGCCACTGGTCGGCCATCGCCCCTCCGGGTCGCCTCGTCCCGGCAAGTCTGCCCCAGACGCGATGCGGGCGCTGGCACCGCTCCGTGCTATCTTTCTGGCCGCACCTGAGGGGTCTGCTGGCCTCTGGGGTGACCACCTGTCCGGGTGGCGGAATGGCAGACGCGCTAGCTTGAGGTGCTAGTGCCCGTATAGGGCGTAGGGGTTCAAGTCCCCTTCCGGACACTCGTTGAGACAGCGACGACGAAGCCCCCGGACCTCTCCACAGGCGCCGGGGGCTTCGCCGTTGTCGGATCGCGGAAGGCGCAGCCACGGCCGCGTGTGGCGCGTCGCATCAACCGCCATACCGTGACGTCCGTCTCGCTGTCGCCGCGGCGGGTGTGGCGCCAGCTTGCCCACCCTTGGACCACGGCGATCCCGGCGCAGTCGAGCCTCAGGCGATACCATCGTTGGTATGGATCGGTTCGAGCCGCGCGATGCGCCGGCCCTCGTGCGCGCAGCGCGCGAGGACATCGGCCTGTCCCAGGCTGGGCTCGCCCGGAAGACCGGCATGCGCCAGTCTCACATCGCGGAGATCGAGGCCGGGCGCCGGCCGGTGTCGGCCGCGATGCTGGAACGGCTCCTGCAGGCTGCTGACTACCGGCCGTCGCTCGCCCTCGCCGCCAAGGCACAGACCGTGCGTGCCCTGGCCCGCCAGCACGGCTACGGCGACGTGCGCGTCTTCGGTTCGGTGGCCGCGGGGCGCGATCACCATCGGTCCGATGTCGACCTTCTCGTCAAACCCGTCGGCCGACGTCGCGCCTTCGCGCTCGGTGCGTTCGTCGCCGATGTCGAGCACGAGCTCGGGTTCCCCGTCGACGTGGTCGTGGAACGGGATGGTGCGTCCGTTCCGGACGAGATCCGAGACACGGCCGTGCCGCTGTGACTGATCTGCCCGAGGAGCGCGACGGCCGGTTCACCGTCGTGCCCCGCCAAGAGGTCGACGCCCGTGCCGACGAGACCGCGGCAGCCCGCGACGCGGCGGACTTCGCACAGGAGCTGGACCTGATCGAATCGCGCGTGCGCAGGGTGATCGACGCCGGCAGACCGGACTTCGTCGACGGCAGCGCGAGCTACGACGCCGCCTCGATGGCGATCATCCGCCTTCGGGCTCTTCTCGATGTGAAGCATTTCGAGCCGTTCCTGGGGGTTCTGACCGAGGCAGAGCGTCGCGCGATCAACGCCACGCGCCTGGTCACGGCCCACACGCACTATGCGGTGATGGACGACGAGGAGTTCTGGTTCACCGCGACCCGGGACGTCCCCGACGTGCTCGCGCGGTTGCGCGCTCAGAGCGCCTAGCCGTTCCTCCTCCGCCCGGGGTGTCCACGTACCGGCAGCCGCGGCGCTGATCGTCCCAGACACGAATCCCAGTCTTCCAGGCGTCCGGCCGGCGCAACGCTCGCCCCGCGAGGTGACGGCCGCAGGTGGAGTGCCACGATGTATGGCATGCCCGGTTCGTTGGCCATGGGCCTGGTGCCGCTGCTGCTGATCGTCGCCGCAGACGTCTGGGTGTACCTCGATGCCAGGTCGCGGCAGGGCACCCGGCGCGAGGTCAGCGCGACGGTGGTGTCGATGCAGGTCGATACCCCGCAGGCGTGGCTGCTGTGGTGCGTGGTGCTCTTCATCTTCGCGTTCCCGCTGTACCTGACCGCCCGCCGCGCGTCCGCGTAGCGCTCAGGATCACCCGGACCGGTCGGGGTCCGGGGAGCCTGGCGACGCGTGTCAGGCGGTCGCGGCCGCCGGCTGCCGCAGCTCGGCGAGGAAGTCGAGCAGTGCGCCGGTGAAGGCGGCGGGCGCGTGCGTGTTGACGTCGTGCCCGGCGCGCGGCACCACGGTGAGGCGAGCGAGCGGCGCGGCGCGGCGGTAGCGCCACTCGTCGAGCCGGAACGGGTCGAAGCGCCCATTGACCAGCTGCACCGGGACGGTCAGCCGGCGCAGGTCGGCCAGCGGGGAGTACCCGGCGACGGCGGCGAGCATGTCGGTCACCACGTGCCAGCCCTCGCCGCCGATGTGCAGCCGCTCGGTGACACGCGACGCGACCCGCCGGAACAGCCCCACCGGCTTGCCCTTGATCTCCGCCGAGCACCCGGAGAGCAGCACGCCCGCGACCCGCTCGCCGTGGCGGCCGGCGTAGGCGAGCGAGGCGTAGCCGCCGAGCGACAGCCCGACGAGCAGCGGCGGACGATCGCACGAGCGCACCGCCGCGTCGATGGTGTCCAGCGCGCCCTCGAACGTGAACCGCTCGTCCATGCGGGGCCCGTGCCCGGGCAGGTCCACCGCGACCACCGGGTGGCCGTGGGCGCGCAGGGCGGCGGCCTGGGCGCGCCAGATGGCGGACGACGTGCGGGTGCCGTGGACGAGGACGACAGGGCGGTGCGGGATGACGTGCTCCTGGCAGTGACGGGGACCGTCAGGGTAGGCGACGAACCTGGGAGCCCTTCACAGGTGTGGCGCGCACGGCCCGGTACCCATCCGGGCGAGCCCGGCGAGGTCGCCGTTCGCCAGGTACGTCTGCGAGAGCGTGGCGGTGGGGTTCATCAGCTCGCCGGGGTCGTTGACGTGGCCGAGCCCGACGAGGTGCGCCAGCTCGTGCGTGACGACGCCCTCCGCCACCGCCTGCCCGTTCGGGCCGTCGGCCACGAGCTGGGCGATCGAAGGCCCGTCGAGCACCACCTCGCCGGTGACGTAGAACGACCGTCCGCCGGACACCACGGAGGCTGAGCCGGCGCTGCCCGCGACGTCGCCGGCGAGCTCGGGAGTCTCGGTGGGTGTGGACCAGGCGATGAGCACGGGTGCCCAGCGGTTCCCGTAGCGCTGCGGCTGGTACGGCGCGCGGTCCTTGCCCGGCGCCTCCTGCGTGGCGCCGTCCGCGACGAACTGGAGCCCGCTCGCGTCCGAGATGCGCGCCAGCGCCGTGGTGAGCAGGGCGTCGCCGTCGGCCGGCTGGCCGTCGGGGCGCACCACGTAGTGGATGGGGCGGCAGGGGCTGTACGTCACGGGCGTGACGCCGTCGCGCTGCGTCTGCATGAAGGAGTAGGGACCGTCGGTGGGATGCCCCAGGGGCGGCTCACCGAGCGGCAGGTGCTGCTCCCCGAGACCGGGAGGCGGTCCGGAGCGCAGCAGGCCGGGGGCGAGCACCCGGACACCGACCCACGCGGCGAGCACCACCGCGAGCACGACGAGCAGCGCGCCGAGCCGGGACGAACGCCTGCGTGGCGGCGGGAACGAGCCGGGCGGGCCGCCGAGCCAGACTGGCTCGCGCAGGTCCGGCGGCAGGCCCTCGCTCACGGGTGGTGAGCCTGGCACGCCGGGATGCCTCGGGTCGACCGCCACGCGGGGGACGGCACTTCGGGCGGCAGCCGGCGTACGACGAGGCCGACGAGGCCCCGCGACGCACGACGCCGCGCACGACGAGGCCCGGCGACGCCAGACGCCCGCGCCCGAGGAGGCCCGACGACGCCCGTGCCCGGCGAGGGGCGGGACCTCGCGGCTCAGGCCCGGCGCGCCACGAGCCGCGCGAGGTGGTCCGCGTACCCGCCGCCGAACAGCAGCGCGTGCACGCCCACGGGGTACACCTGGTGCAACCCGGTGCGGCCCCGCCAGCCCGGCCGCAGCGGGTGCGCCTCCTGGTACCCCGCCAGCACCTCGTCGAGGAAGGGCAGCCCGAACAGGGCGAGCATCGCCAGGTCGGTCTCGCGGTGGCCGCCGTGCGCGGCGGGGTCGACGAGCGTGGCGCCCTGCGCCGTCCACACGACGTTCCCGGACCACAGGTCGCCGTGCAGGCGGGCGGGCGTGTCGTCGTCGTCCAGCTCACCGGACGACAGCCGGTCGGCGAGCCGGTCCAGGCCGGCCAGCGTGTCGTCGTCGGCCGCCCGGGCGCGCGCCAGCGACGCGGCCAGCGGGCGCAGGCGGCGCTCGGCGAGGAACTCGCCCCAGGACTCGTGCCGGCCGGACGGCATCGGCAACGGCGCGTCGAGCGGCCCGAAGAAGCTGTCGCCGTCCCAGCCGTCGGGGGGCGCGCCGAACGCGGGCGCGCCGGCGTCGTGCGTCGTGGCCAGGGCCCGGCCGAAGGCGCGTGCGGCGTCCGCCGTGGGCGGCGCGGGAGACAGGCGGACGAGGTCGAGGTGGTCCTCGCCGACGTCGAGGACGTCGACGACGCGCGCGCCGCCGGCCGCGCGCAGCCACGCGAGCCCGGCCGCCTCGCACCGGAAGAAGCCGGCGGGCGCGTCGGCTCGGGCCTTGCGGAACACCTGCGCCACCGGGCCCGGGCCCGTCAGCGCGGTGGCATGGAGGCGGGCTGGTGCACGTGCTCGAACACGAGGGACGTCTGCGTGTGCGCCACCTCCTGCCGCGTCGAGAGGTGGTCGATGACGAACTGCCGCAGCGCGTCGCTGTCGGCCACCTGGACGTGCGCCAGCACGTCGTCGGTGCCGCCCAGCAGGTAGACGTCGCGCACCTCGGGCCGGCCGGCGAGCTCGCGCGCGAACGTGCCGAGCCGGGCCCGGGCCTGCGCCTGCAGCCGCACCGAGATGATGGCCTGCAGCCCACGGCCCAGGGCCCGCGGGTCCACGTCGGCCGAGAAGCCGCGGATCACGCCGGACTCGCGCAGCGCCGCGACGCGCGCGTGGCACGTGGAGGGCGCGACGCCGACGAGGTCGGCGAGGTCCTTGTTGGAGATGCGGCCGTCGCGCTCGAGCTCGCGGAGGATGTCGCGGTCGACGTCGTCGAGCGCCCCGAAGCGTGTGCGGCCACTGGGTCGAGAAGACGTTCCACGTGAAGAATCGACGGACATGGACGCAGAATAGCGAAGGATGCGCTGAGGCTATCCCAGTGAAATCAAGGAAGTTCAGAATCGGCACGGTCCAGGGGTATCCGATGTCCGACGAGGAGCGACAGCCATGCAGATCGGTGTCCCGCGCGAGATCAAGAACCGTGAGTACCGCGTCTCGGTGACGCCCGCCGGCGTGCACCGGCTGGTGTCCACGGGGCACGAGGTGCTCGTCGAGACCGGCGCGGGTGTCGGCTCCGCCATCAGCGACGACGACTACCGGGCGTCCGGCGCGCGGATCGTGCCGGACGCTGCCGCGGCGTGGTCCGCGGCCCTCGTCTGCAAGGTCAAGGAGCCCGTGGCCGAGGAGTACCGGTACCTGCGGCCGGACCTCGTGCTGTTCACCTACCTGCACCTGGCCGCCGACCGCCCCGGCACCGACGCGCTCCTGGCCGCCGGCACCACCGCGATCGCCTACGAGACCGTGCGCCTGCCGGACGGCTCGCTCCCGCTGCTCGCGCCGATGAGCGAGGTCGCCGGGAGGCTCGCCGCGCAGGTGGGCGCGTACCACCTCATGCGCAACGAGGGCGGTCGCGGCGTGCTGCTCGGCGGGGTCCCGGGCGTGGACGCGGCGAAGGTCGTCGTCATCGGCGGCGGGACCGTGGGTCGCCACGCGGCGGAGATCGCCGTCGGGATGCGCGCCGACGTCGCCGTGCTCGACCTGTCGATGGCCCGCCTGCGCGAGGTGGACGCCGAGTTCGGCGGCCGGGTGCGCACACTGGCGTCCAGCGCCTGGGCGGTCGAGCGCGAGCTGCTGGACGCGGACCTCGTCGTCGGCGCGGTGCTGGTGCCCGGCGCCAAGGCGCCGCACGTGGTGGGCAACGACCTCGTCGCCCGGATGCGGCCCGGCTCCGTCCTCGTCGACGTCGCGGTGGACCAGGGCGGCTGCTTCGAGGACACGCACCCCACGACGCACGACGACCCGACGTACGCGGTGCACGGCAGCGTCTTCTACGCGGTGGCGAACATGCCGGGCGCCGTCCCGGTCACCTCCACGGTGGCGCTGACCAACGTCACCGCGCCCTACCTGGCGGCGCTCGCGGACCGTGGCTGGCAGGACGCCCTGGCCGCCGACCCGGCGCTGGCCGCCGGGCTGACGACGCACGCCGGCGACCTCGTCAGCGAGCCGGTGGCCACCGCCCACGGGCTGCCGTGGCGTCCGTGGGACGGCGCCCGGTCCACCATGATGTCGGCGTGACCTCGCAGCCGACCCTCGACCCGTCCAACCCCTTCGCCGGCCCGTCGGCCCTGCCCTACGGGCTGCCCGACTACGCCGCGATCCGCGAGGAGCACTACCTGCCCGCGTTCCTCGCCGGCCTCGCGGAGCAGCGGGCCGAGGTGTCGGCCGTCGCGGCCGACCCGCAGCCGCCCACGGTCGAGAACACGCTGGTGGCCCTCGAGCGCAGCGGGCGCCTGGTCGACCGGGTGTCGGCCGCGTTCCACAACCAGCTCAGCGCGGACGCGACGCCCGGGCTGGAGGCCCTCGAGGAGCGGCTCGCGCCGCTGCTCGCCGCCCACCACGACGCCATCTGGCTCGACCCGGCGCTCGCGGCGCGCGTCGAGGCGCTCGGCCGCCAGGCCGACGAGGGTGCGCTCGACCTCGAGCCGGACACGGCCTACCTCCTCGAGCGGAGGCGCGTGGGTCACCGGCGGGCGGGCGCCGCGCTGGCCGACGAGGCCCAGGCACGGCTGCGTGCGATCAACGAGCGCCTCACCACGCTCGAGGCCGCGTTCGGCCGCACGCTGCTCGCCGCCACGAACGCGGCCGCGGTGCTCGTCACCGACGAGCGCGAGCTGGCCGGTCTGCCGGACGACGCCAAGGCCGCCGCCGCAGCCGCCGCGGGACGTCGCGGTGAGGACGGCGGCTGGCTCGTCGACCTGGTGCTGCCCACCGGCCAGCCGGTGCTCGCCCAGCTGGAGCATCGCGGCCTGCGACGGCGCATCTTCGAGGCGTCCGCGACGCGCGGCCTGGGCGGCGAGCACGACACGCGGCCGATCCTTCTGGAGATCGCGGCGCTGCGCGCCGAGCGGGCGCGGCTGCTGGGCTACGCGCACCACGCGGACTACGTGGCCTCCGACCTGACCATCCACGGCGCCGACGCCGTGGCCGACCTGCTGGCGCGGCTCGTCGGGCCGGCCGTGGCCAACGCGCGGGCCGAGGCCGAGCAGCTGCGGGCGGCGCTCGAGCGCGACGAGCCCGGCGCCGAGCTGGAGCCGTGGGACTGGGCGTTCTACGCGCAGCGCGTGCGCCGCGAGCGCCGCGCACTCGACGAGGCCGCGATGCGGCCCTACCTCGAGCTCGACCGGGTGGTGGAGCAGGGCGTCTTCCGCGCTGCGACGCTCCTCTTCGGGCTGACGTTCCGGCGCCGGGAGGACCTCGTCGGGTACCACCCCGACGTGCGCGTCTACGAGGTGCTCGACGCCGACGGCACCGGCCGGGCCCTGTTCCTGCACGACCCCTGGACCCGGGACAGCAAGCGGGGCGGCGCCTGGATGAACACGCTCGTCGACCAGTCGCGCCTGCTGGGCGAACGGTGCGTCGTGGTCAACAACCTCAACGTCCCGAAGCCGCCGGCGGGGGAGCCCACGCTGCTGACGTGGGACGAGGTGACCACGCTCTTCCACGAGTTCGGTCACGCGCTGCACGCGATCCTCTCCGACGTGCGCTACCCGTCGCAGTCCGGCACCGCCGTGCCGCGCGACGCCGTGGAGTACCCGAGCCAGGTCAACGAGATGTGGGCCTGGGAGCCGGAGGTGCTGCGCGGCTTCGCGGTGCACCACGTCACGGGCGAGCCCATGCCGGAGGGGTGGGTGCGCACGCTGCTGGACGCCCGCCAGGACGGCGAGGGCTTCGCCACCACCGAGTACCTCGGTGCCGCGCTGCTGGACCAGGCGTGGCACCGGCTGTCACCCGACGAGGTCCCGGCGACCCCCGACGACGTGGCGGCCTTCGAGCGGGCCGCGCTCGAGGCGGCCGGCATCGCCTACCCGCCCGTGCCACCGCGCTACCGCTCGACCTATTTCAACCACGTGTTCTCGGGCGGCTACTCGGCCGGCTACTACTCGTACATCTGGTCCGAGGTGCTCGACGCCGACACGGTCACCTGGTACGAGGAGCACGGCGGCCTGCGGCGCGAGAACGGCGACGCGTTCCGCGCGGCCGTGCTGTCCCGCGGCGGGTCGCTCGACGCGCTGCAGGCCTTCGCCGACCTGCGCGGCCGGGCGCCCGACATCGCACCGCTGCTGGCGCGGCGCGGCCTGGCCGGACCGGCCGCCTGACCGGGGGTACCGCCTGGTCCTGATCGCGGCGGACGCGGTGGCCCGACGCCCGGGACCGGGGACCCGCCGGGGCGCGCCGGGCCCCGCGATACGGTGCCGGGCATGACCACCACTCACCAGGCCGAGTCGCTCCGCGCCGAGGACGAGGTGGTGCGGATCTGCCAGGAGCTCATCCGGATCGACTCCAGCAACTACGGCGACGGCTCCGGCCCCTGTGAGCGCGCGGCGGCCGAGCACGTCGCCGGGCTGCTCTCGGACGTCGGCCTGGAGCCGGAGCTCTTCGAGTCGACCCCCGGGCGGGCCAACGTCGTCGTGCGCCTCGAGGGCACCGACCCGAGCCGGCCGGCGCTCGTGCTGCACGGCCACACGGACGTGGTGCCGGCGCGCGCGGAGGACTGGAGCGTCCCGCCGTTCGCCGGCGAGGAGATCGACGGCGTGCTGTGGGGCCGCGGCGCGGTCGACATGAAGGACATGGACGCGATGGTGCTGGCGGTGGTGCGTCAGATGGCCCGCGAGGGGCGCCGGCCGGCCCGGGACGTGGTCGTCGCGATGTTCGCCGACGAGGAGGCGGGTGGCGTCCACGGCGCGAGCTGGGCGGTGGACCACCGGCCCGACCTCTTCGAGGGGGCCACCGAGGCGATCAGCGAGGTCGGCGGCTACTCCGTCGAGGTGGCCGGCCGGCGCGCCTACCTGCTGCAGACGGCCGAGAAGGGGCTGGCGTGGCTGCGGCTCGTCGCGGACGGCCGGGCCGGGCACGGCAGCCAGGTCAACCGCGACAACGCCGTCACGCACCTGGCGGGGGCGGTCGCGAGGATCGGTGCGCATCCCTGGCCGCAGGTGCTCACGCCGACGGTCCGCCGCCTGCTCGAGGGTGTCGCCGAGCTCACCGGGCTGCCGTTCGACGAGCACGACGAGGCCGGCATCGACGCGCTCGTCGCGGCGCTCGGGCCCGCCTCCCGGTTCGTCGGCGCCACGCTGCGGCACACGACGAACCCCACGCGGCTCGAGGCCGGCTACCTGTCCAACGTCATCCCGAGCCGCGCCGAGGCGACGGTCGACGGCCGGTTCCTGCCCGGCCGCGAGGACGAGTTCGACGCGACCATCCGCGCGCTCGCGGGCGAGCACGTGCAGGTCACCGACGTGCACCGCGACATCGCGGCCTCGGCGCCGATCGACGGGCCGCTCGTGGACGCCATGGCGGCGGCCGTGGTCGCGGAGGACCCGGGCTCTCTGGTGCTGCCGTACATGCTCGCCGCGGGTACGGACAACAAGTCACTGGCCCGGCTCGGCATCGCCGGCTACGGCTTCGCGCCGCTGCGGCTGCCGGCCGACTTCGACTTCACCGCCATGTTCCACGGCGTCGACGAGCGTGTCCCGGTCGACTCGCTCCGCTTCGGCTGCCGCGTCCTGGACCGTCTCCTGGCCACCTGCTGACGGCGGGCCGCAGCCGGCGAGGTGGCCGGAACGGCCCGCTGAGACCTCAGTAGTCCTCGTCGTCGTCGAACGTCGAGCGGACGCGGATGATCTTGCGACGCAGCCAGACCTTGCGCTCACCGCCGGGGTACAGGCGGGTGCGGCTGAGCTCCCAGCGGCCGTACTCGGCCTCGTCGGCGAGCATCGAGCGGGCGTCGTTGCCGCTGGTCGAGCGGGGGATCGTCAGTGTCCGGACCTCGTACTGGCCACCCGTCCGCAGGAAGCGCCGCGACGCCCCGGTGCGATTGCCGATCGTCAGATCCCCGTCCATGCGTCACCTCGCAGCGTCGCGCCGCGCGCGCGGCCGATCCGACGCGCGGACGCTGTGCCATTGTGCCCCCCGCGGCGCTACCGTCTGGGCATGACCGTCGACCCGCGTGCCGCTCTCGACCGGCTGATCGCCGCGCTCGAAGCCCACTTCAGCGCCGTCCAGGCCCGGCACGGCGAGGACGACCCCGCGGTCGACGACGCCTACGACGTCCTCGCGGACGCGTTCGAGGTGTACGACGACGCCCTGGGCACCGTCTACGGCGAGGCGACGCCGTTCTACCTCGGCGAGGAGGACGAGGAGGCTGAGGACGAGGAGTCCGAGGACGAGTCGGACGACGAGCTGGACGACGTGGACGACGACGTGGACATCGACGACGGCGACTGGTCCGACGAGGGCGAGCCCGTCAGCCACTGACGACCGTCAGCCGAGCGTCAACCGCTCGGGGTATCCCAGCGCCGGGGCGCTGACGTCGTCGAGCGCCCGCGCCAGCTCGCGCGGCAGTTCGAGCTCGTCCGCGGCCAGCAGCAGGCGCAGCTGGGCAGGCGTGCGGGGCCCGACGAGCGCCGACGCCACCCCCTCGCGCTCCCGCAGCCACGCGAGCGCCACCTGCGCCGGCGGGCGGTCCAGGCCTCCGGCCGCCGTGACGAGCGCCTCGACCACCGCCGCGGCGGGTCGGGTGAGGTAGGGCTGGACGAAGCCGGCGAGGTGGGCCGAGGCGGCGCGCGAGTCAGCCGGCACGGTGCGCCGGTACTTGCCGGTGAGCACCCCGCGGCCCAGGGCGGACCAGGCGAGCAGGCCCGCCCCGAGGCTCTCGGCCGCGGGCAGCACCTCCCGCTCGACACCGCGCTGCAGCAGCGAGTACTCGGCCTCCACGGCGGCCAGGCCGGTGTCAGGCTCGAGCAGCGACGCGGCGCGGGCCACCTGCCAGCCGGCGTGGTTGGACAGCCCGACGTAGCGCGCCCGGCCGGAGGTCACGGCCAGCCGCAGCGCCGAGACGGTCTCCTCCAGCGGGGTGCGGGGGTCGGGCGTCTGGACGAGCCAGACGTCGACGTGGTCGGTGCCCAGGCGCGCCAGCGAGCCGTCGAGGCTGTCCAGCAGGGCGCCGCGGCTGGCGTCGACGACGGCGCCGTCGGCGGTCCGCCGCACGCCGCCCTTGGTGACGATCGTGACGTCGCGGCGGTCGACGACGTCGCCCCGGAGGGACCCGCGGAGCTATTCGGCGCCGCCCTGCGCGTACGACGCCGACGTGTCGACGAGCGTGCCCCCGGCGTCGACGAAGTCGTGCAGCAGCTCCCGCGCGTCGTGCTCGTCGGTGTCCCGGCTCCAGGTCATGGTCCCCAGGCCCATCCAGGACACCTGCAGCCCGGTG
>JAJYTJ010000220.1 GCA_021793115.1 Actinomycetes bacterium
CTCGCCGATGCCGAACCACAGGATGAGCAGCGGGATGAGCGCGAGCGGCGGCACGTTCTTGAGGAAGTCCAGCGCCGGGCTCAGGTAGGCGTACAGCCGAGGCAGCAGCAGCGCCAGCACCCCGACGCCGAACGCGAGGGCGAACGCGATCGCGAACCCGGCGAGCACGCGCCCGAGGCTCGTCGCGACGTTCCGGGCGAGCTCGCCGGAGGCCGTCATCGCCACGGCGCTCGACCACACCCGGGCCGGCGGCGGCAGGACGAAGGCGCTGCGCAGCCGGAGCGCGGACACCATCCACCACAGGCCGACGACCACGGCCGTGACGACGACACCGTGCCGCGCCGCCGCCAGCGCCCGGACGAGCGTGCGCGCGACCGCTCGCGCCGCGTGCCGCGACGGGCCCACGACGTCGTCGGGCGCCGCCCCGATGGGGGCGGGCGTGCGGACGGCGGTCTGCGTCATCGCGGCGCGGGCAGCGCGATCGAGTCCAGGATCCCGGACAGCTTCGCGATCGTGATGCCGTAGTTCGTGATCGGGACACCCTGCTGGTGTGCCTCGTCGATGCGGGAGAGCACGTGGCGGCGGTTGAACATGCAGCCGCCGCAGTGGATGACCAGGTCGTACGAGCCGAGGTCCTCCAGCAGGCCCGGGCCGGTGCGCATGTCGATGTGCAGCGACTGGCCGAACCGCTTGCGCAGCAGGGCCGGGATCTTGATCCGGCCGATGTCCTCCTCGAGCGGGGCGTGCGTGCACGACTCGGCGATGAGCACCCGCGACGTGGGGGTGAGCGCGTCGATCCCGCGCGCGCCCTCGACGAAGGCCGTGATGTCGCCCTTGTAGCTGGCGAAGAGCACGGAGAACGACGTGAGGAGGCTCTCGGCCGGCTTGGCGTCGTACACGATCGGGAAGACCTGGGAGTCGGTGATGATGAGCTGCGGCGGGCGGGACAGCGCCGCGAGCGTCTCGGTGAGCTTGTCCGTGGTGCAGCTCATCACCAGGCACTTCTTGTCCAGCAGGTCCCGCAGCGTCTGGACCTGCGGCAGGATCAGCCGCCCCTTGGGCGCCTGGATGTCCTGCGGCATGACGAGCAGGACGAGGTCGCCGGGCTGCGCCAGCTCGCCGGTGATGCTCACCGGCTCGTCGTCGGGCAGCGCGGCCACGATGGCGTCGCGGACGGCGGTGACGTTCTGGCCGGTGCGGGCGCTGACCAGCACGGCGTCCAGGCGCAGCTGCCCCTTGATCGCGGCGACCAGCGCCTGTGGGTCGGCGAGCTCGTCGGCCTTGTTCACCACGGCGACCACGGGGATGCCGCGCCGCTCGAGGTCCGCCACCCACTCGGCCTCGACGTCGGGCTCGGAGGCGAACACGACGATCGCGACGTCGGTCTTCTGAGCGGCCTCACGCGTCTTGCCGACGCGCAGCCCGCCGAGGTCCCCGGTGTCGTCGAGTCCTGCCGTGTCGATGAAGACGACCGGGCCGACCGGGTGCAGCTCCATCGCCTTGTACACGGGGTCGGTCGTCGTGCCGGGCACGTCGGAGACGACCGAGATCGACTGGCCGGTGACGGCGTTGACGAGCGACGACTTGCCGACGTTGCGCTTGCCGTAGACGCCGATGTGCAGGCGGTTCGCCCGTGGTGTGTCGAGCAGGCTCACTGTGCTACCTCCGGGTGGTCTCCGCGGTCGACGACCATCTGGTAGCCGATCCGCTCGAGCGAGCGCTGGACGGCCCGCGTGTTCTCGGCGACCTCACCGGTCACCGCCTTGTTGTCGTAGAGCAGGTACTTGGGCCGCTGCGCCTGCGGGCTCAGGTTGAGCATGAGGACGTTCGCGCCCGCCTGGATGCCCTGCTCGCGGGCGCCGGGACGGGCGGTGCCGAGGGCGGTCGTGGCGGGCATCAGGACGGTGGGGAGCATCAGCCGGACCAGGCTGAGCAGGAAGAGCGTGAGGTCCACCGACCCCGCCGGCCGGTCTCCGAACGGGGTGCGCCGGTGCGGCAGGAACGGTCCGATGCCGACCATGTGCGGGCGCAGCTCGGCGAGCAGCTCCAGGTCCGCTGCGAGGTGGTCGCTGGTCTGGAAGGGGGAGCCGACCATGAAGCCCGCCCCCGTCTGGAACCCGATCTCCTTGAGGTCGCGCAGGCACCGGAGCCGGGTGGCGAGCACCTGGCTCGGCGGGTGGAGCTGGGCGAAGTGCTCGGACGTCGCGGTCTCGTGGCGCAGCAGGAACCGGTCGGCGCCGGCGTCGTGGAACCTCTGGTAGGCGTCCCGGCCGCGCTCGCCGATCGACAGGGTGATGGCGCAGTCCGGGTAGGCGGTGCGGATGCGGGAGACGACGTCGACGACGAGGTCTGTCGTGTACCAGGCGTCCTCGCCGCTCTGCAGCACGAACGTGCGGTAGCCGAGGGCGTACCCCTCGGCGCAGCAGGCGAGGATCTGGTCGGCGTCCAGGCGGTACCGCTCCGCCTCGCGGTTGCTCTTGCGGATGCCGCAGTACAGGCAGTCCTGGCGGCAGTGGTTGGAGAACTCGATCAGGCCGCGGACGAAGACCCGGTTCCCGAAGTGCTCGTGCGCGACGGCGGCCGCGCGGCCGCGCGCGTACTCCCGGTCCGCCTCCGTCGCGCCCGAGATCAGGGCGACGAGCCCGTCATGGGCGAGGCGACCGTCGGCGGCGAGCTCGTCGATGAGGTCCGTGCACCGGGACTGCACCTCGGGCGAGGCGCTGGACGCGCGGCCGAAAGCCTGCGGCTGCTCAGCGGTCTGGCGGAGGGGCAACGGGGGCTCCTGGCGGTGCGGTCCTGGACATGAGCGACCGCACCTGAACCCCGGGGAGCTTGCCCAACTTGCCCGTGAGCGCGGACACGCGCTCGACGGAGGTGTCGACGACCACGGTGATGACGTTCACGCCGCGCGCCGGATGGGGAAGTCCGAGCCGCCCGATGATTCCGTCGCCGAACTGCGAGAGCAGGTCATTGACCTCATCGACGGGGGCGACCGACCGCTCCACGATGATCGACACCACACCAAGTCTCTTCTCCACCGGACGCTCCCGTGAATCAGATGTGGTCTGGACTGACGCGACAGATGCTCTCAGCGCGATCGGGCCGGATCCCCGGACATATGTCCCCCGGGTCACCGCGCGGCCCTGGTGGGAGGGTCGGTGCCGATGGCGGCGAGGCGTCCGCCCGCCGCAGCGCTCCGGCCGCGCCGGGCGCCGGTCAGAGTCCCGGCACCAGCAGCTCGTCGACCGGGGGCTCGCCGGCGGCGGAGCTGAACAGCGTCAGCGCGCGCACCACGTCGGCGCGCTCGGCGGGGGACAGCTGCTGGATGACCGTGCGGATCTCCTCGCGCCGGCGCGCGGTGACGTCCCGCACCAGCTCGCGGCCGCTGTCGGTGAGGTCGACGAGGACCTCGCGGCGACTCTCGGGGTTCTCGCGGCGGGTGATCCAGCCGCCGGCCTCCATCCGGTCCAGTGAGCGGGTGAACGTGGAGGGGATGGCGCCCATGCGGGCGGCCAGCGTGCCGGTGCGTATCGACCCCTCGGCGGACAGCACGACGAGAACCCGGAACTGCGGCGGCGTCACGTGCTCGAGAGCTCCGGCCAGGGAGCGGGCGACGACGCCCAGCAGCGCGCGTGAGGCGGTGAGCGTCGCGTCGACCGCCGCGGAGATCGAGCCCGTGGCTTCATCGTCCGGCATGGCGCCCCCCACCCAGTTCGCGGGCAGCGATGCACGAGGCACATCGCCGCACGCATGTCGCTCTCGTCGTCCCGGCTCCGCAGCTCCCGCTCCGGCCCGTTCACGCTAGCAGTGGCCGTCGACGCCGTCTCCGGCCCGCCGGCGGTCGGTCTCCGCTCCCTCGTCCCGGCGGTGACCTGGTCGGCAGCCGGCCGGGGCGAGCTCGGCCAGGACGAGCGCCTGCAGCACCTGCCGCGCGCCGGTCGACGTGGTCGGCTCGAGACCCGGTGGGCGCCTCCTCGCTCCTGCGCGGCCCGCGGTCGCCGGGGCGGTGTCGGACTCGTTCGGCCCGCGAAAGGTCATCCTCGTGGTGGCGCCGGCCTACGCTGCGAGAGGGAACGGGAGGGACCGTCATGGACGTTCGCAGGTTCGCGCTGTGGCACAGGTCCGGCGACCTGCCGCCGTACCTCGCTCCGGCCGCGGAGGAGGCAGGGTTCGCCCGGCTGTGGCTCGGCGCCTCGCCCGGCAGCCTCGACGGTGCCGAGGCGGCGCTGCGCACGACGAGCACGCTCCACGTCGCCAGCGGCATCGTCAACGTCTGGCGGGACGACGCCCGCACCGTCGCCGCCTCGTTCCACCGCCTCGAGGAGCGGTACCCCGGGCGGTTCCTGCTCGGCATCGGCGCCGGGCACCCGGAGGCGACGCCCGGCTGGGGCAAGCCCTACGAGGCGCTGTCGCGCTACCTCGACGTGCTCGACGAGCAGGGCGTGCCCGCCGAGCGGCGCGTCCTGGCTGCGCTCGGGCCGCGCGTGCTGGCGCTGGCGCGGGACCGGTCGGCCGGGGCGCACCCCTACCTGGTGACGCCCGAGCACACCCGACAGGCACGGGCCGTCCTCGGCCCGGACCGGCTGCTGGTGCCCGAGCACAAGGCGGTGCTGCTCGCCGATCCCGTGGCGGCCCGGGCGGTCGGCCGGCCCAAGGTCGCCACGCCGTACCTCGGCCTGGTCAACTACCGCGCCAACCTGCGCCGGCTCGGGTTCACGGACGACGACCTCGCGGGCGGCGGCAGCGACCGGCTCATCGACGCGCTGGTCGCCCACGGCACGCCGGACCTGGTCGCCGACCGCCTGGCCGGGCACCTGGACGCCGGAGCCGACGAGGTCGCGGTCCAGCTGCTCACGGCCGGTCCCGCCGACGACCTGCGCCCGGCGCTGGCGACGCTTGCCGCAGCGCTGCGGGACTACGACACCGACGTCACCGACGCGTGACGCAGATGTCCCCGTCGCGTCAGGCCAGCCGCGCCTCGACGGCCGGTGCGGCGGCAGCGAGGGTGACCTCGGTCGACGATCCGCATGCCGTCACGGTGTAGTCGCCGAGGAACGCGTTCAGCGTGAACCGTCCGTCGTCGTCGGTGCGGATGGTGGTGGGTGGTAGCCACCACTGGCCCTTGACGTGGGCGAGCAGCGCGTCGTAGGCGGGTTTGGTGGTGCCGTCCTTGCGGACCAGTCCGGCCGGG
>JAJYTJ010000221.1 GCA_021793115.1 Actinomycetes bacterium
TTTCGGATGGGCTGTGTGAGAACTCCCATCTTCGGAAGACCTCGACGCCTACCCGGACGCCGACACGCGAGCAGGCATCACACCCCGACTACACCCTCTGCTGGGAAGAGCCACTGAACCTTGCGCTCAGGCGTGCGGGTGTAGCCCCTGCCATCCAGCTGCTGGTGCGGGGCCCCGCGTTTGCAGGTTGCTCGACGCCTCTGCTCCTCCGCCGCCTGCCGATGGAGCGCCTACGCATCGCCGAGTGAACCGGCCCGGCGTGTCCGCAGACTCCAGTCGGGGCTTGACCCCTGAGCGTGGACACGCAGGTGGTTTCACGCAGCGAGCGTCAGCGTGGCCGCGTGGCGGTGGTTCTCGTAGGTGATGGGGCTGAGGTCGTCGCGGGTGGAGTGCCGTCGGCGGGTGTTGTAGCGGGTGATCCACGCGAAGACCTCTCGGCGTGGGGTGGCCGGGGCGGGCCAGCCGTGAGCGCCGGCGAGGGTCTCGCGCTTGAGGGTGGCGTTGAAGGACTCGGCCATCGCGTTGTCCGCCGAGCTCCCCACGGTGCCCATCGAGCGGGTCACGCCCAGCCGCGGATCCGCGGCACGCGGGTCACCGTCCCGATGATCCTCGAGCTGCTCGCGGCAGGTGAGGCTTTCGACGAGCTGCTCGCCGGGTACGACGAGCCGAGCCGAGAGGACCTGCTCGCGGCGCTGGCGTACGCCGCCTCGGTTGCCGGCGGTGCCCAGGTCCAGTCGTTCGTCGCCTGACACGGTTTGCCGTGCGATTCGTCGTCGACGCCCAGCTACCTGAGACCCTCGTCGACCACCTGCCGCAACTGGGGCACGACGCCATCCACGTCAAGCGCCTTCCGCGCGGCGGCGACACCAGCGACAGCGAGATCACTGCGTTCGCGGACGCGGAAGACCGCGTGGTCGTCACCAAGGACTCGGACTTCCGGCACACGCACGAGACCGGCGGGCACCCTTCTCGCCTGCTGCTGATCTCTTGGGACGCGCTCGACGTCCACCGGATCTGCGGCAGCTGCCGGGCGGGAGTGCTGACCGGTGGCGCGGGGCGCACGGCGATGACGGGGTTGACGTCGACGCCCCGCCGGTCCGAGAGGTGACCGGTCCGGACTGTGCGTCGATCGCGTCAGGCTGTGCCCAGCCACGCCGATGCGGCGACGACGAGGGCGGCGGTTCCCGTGGTGAGGGTCGGCTGGATGACCGGGGCGAACATCGGCGAGTGATTCGCGGGCAAGGTGCTGACGGCTCGGGCAGCCTCGGCCGCGGCGTACGTTGCGGGGTCCGTTCCGCCCAGCCCCCAGTACGTGTAGGGCGTGCCGAGCGCCGTGGGGACATCACTGAAGTCCTCGCTCGCGGTCTGCCGCCCGTAGTCCCCGACGGTCCCGTCCGGGAAGTAGCCCCGAAGCGCCGCGGCAACCCTCGCGGTGACGGCGGCGTCGTTGTCGGTGAGCGGGTAGCTGTTGTAGATCGCGAACTCCGGCGCCTTGGGTGAGCCGGAGGCCGCGGACTCCCCCTTCGCAATCCGCTCGATCGCGGCGAGGAGCTGATCCCGGATAGCCCTGCTATAGGTGCGGATGTTCAGCTCGAGGACGGCGTGGTCGTCGATGATGTTGCTCGCGGCACCGACCGCAATCCTGCCGACCGTGAGCACGGCGAACTCCCCCGGCGGTATCTCGCGGGCAACGACGGCCTGCAGCCGCACGACGACCATCGACGCCAGCACCGCGGGGTCGATCGACAGGTGCGGCATGGAGCCGTGGCTCCCGCGCCCGAAGAGCGTGATGCGGATGCTGTCCGCCATCGAGAGGAAAGGACCCTCGCGCACCCCGATGGTCCCCGCCGGGTGGACGAGAACATGCTGAGCGAGTGCGACGTCGGGTGTCGGGATGAGTTCGGCGAGGCCGTCGGCGACCATCGTCCTGGCGCCGTCGGCGACTTCCTCGGCCGGCTGGAACAGGGTCACGAGCGTTCCCGCCCACGCGTCGCGGTGCGCGGCGAGCAATCTCGCCGCACCCAGCAGGCAGCTCACATGGACGTCGTGCCCGCAGGCGTGCATCACCGGTGTCTGGCTGCCGGCACCGTCGGTCGCGACGACCGTGCTCGCGTAGTCGAGGCCGGTCGCTTCCTTGACAGGGAGGGCGTCCATGTCGGCGCGGAGCAGCACGATCGGCCCGTCGCCGTTGGCGAGGACGCCGACGACCCCGGTACCCCCCACGTGCGTGTGGACCTCGAACCCGAAGCCCGTGAGCTGCTCGGCGACGATGCCCGAGGTGCGTTCCTCGTGGTGGCTCAGCTCGGGGTTGCGGTGGAAGTCCTTGTAGAGGGCCTCCTGCCAGTCGGCGACGGAGTCCTGGTCGGCCAGGATCCTGCGCGCGGATTCGGTGGATTCCATGTCTCTCCTCTTCCGGCGGTTCTCGCGTTGCCTTCGCACCGTCTTCGTCGAACGACCTAGCGTGACTCCGATGCCTGTTCGGTGCCCTTGGGAACGGTGACCACGATCGAGACGATCGCAATGACCACCAGGATCAGGTTGAATGCCAGCGCGACGGCGGCGGCCTGCCGGATCGCGGTGTTGTCCGTGCGGCCCTGGTTGATGAGCACGTCCCCGACGAACTGCGCGCCGGAGCTGCTGAACGCTGTGAACAGCGCGAGCGAGATCGCCGCGCCGATCGCGCCGCCGAGCGACGAGGCCATCTTGTAGATGCCTGCACCGGATCCTGCCTGGTCAGCGGGGAGGTTGGTGAGCGCGGCGTCCGTGGACGGCGTCGCATAGAAAGCAAGCCCGACGCCGAACAGCGCGTAGGCGACGACCGCGAGCCACCGGTAGTCGCTCAGCAGCAGGTTGGTGGGCATCAGCAGGAGGCACGCGATCCCGACGATCGCGGTGCCCCAGATCATGGGGTCCCGGGCGCCGAAGCGCTGGAGCAGCTTCTCCCCGACGCGGATGAAAGCGATGATCGTGATCCCGTAACCGAGGGTCAGCAGGCCGGCTTCGGAGGCCTTGAGGCCACCGCCGATCTGGAACAGCTGCTGGGTCACGATGAGCATCCCGATCGTGCCGTTGAGCAGGAAGTTCGAGATCGTCGCGCCCGTGAACGTGCGGTTCTTGAACAGGGCGAAGTCGATGAATGGTTTCCCGGAAACCCGTTCCAGCCTGACCAGGAGGTACAGGCCCACCACTGCCACGAGGAGCAGGACGATCGTGGTCGGAGTGGTCCACCCGATCGAAGACCCGAAGATCAGCACGATCATCAACGCCAGCATCGAGATCATGAAGACCGCGATGCCACGCACGTCCAGAGTGAATTTCCCGACCTGGGCCACCTTGCTCTCCGGCGTCCCCCACATGAGCGCGATCGCGATGACCGAGATGACGATCGAGACGATGAAGATCCAGCGCCAGCTCAGGAGCGTCGCCATGTAGCCGCCGAAGATCGCGGCGAGGCCCGAACCTCCCCACGAGCCGATCGACCACATCGACACGGCCCGTTGCCGCGCCGGGCCATCCCAGAAGGCCTTCAGCAGCGCCATCGTCGACGGCATGATGCATGCCGCGGACAGACCCTGGATAGCCCTCCCGGCGAGCATCAGCGGGAGGGCTATGGGGCCCGCGGCGAGCACGATCAGGAGCGAGCCGAGGATGCCGAGACCGTTGCCGATCAGGGCGACGCGCACGCGGCCCACGCGGTCCGCGAGGCCGCCCATCACCACGATGAACATTCCGGAGAAGAGCGCCGTGATCGAAACCGCGAGGTTCATCGCGCTCACGGCGACGAGCGGATTCTCCCACGTCCTTTTCGCCGCGTCGGAGTACGGGCCGTTCAGGTCCGCGAGGATGTTGGGGGCGACCGTCCCCATCGTGCCGGCGAACAACCAGAAGGTGACGACGCCCAGCACGATGCCCAAAAGGAGCTTGTCGTTCCCCTGAAACGTGGCCTGGGCTCGCGTAGGGGTGGTGCTTGCCATGACCGCTCCTCGGGGAAACCAACGGCGGGTCAATTGGCTGATGCATCGATCACGAATCCGCGCAGCCGTCCCAGCGGACCCGCAGTCAAGTTTGAGTCGCCAGGTGGCTGCCTGCAACCGAGAGGTGAGTCGCCAGCTCCCACCGCCGGAGGGCACGACGCGAGCGCGAGCCCTCCGGCGGATCTCTGACGAGCCCGACCTTGCCTCGCACCGCCGCGGCGACTACGTCCTGTCCGGCGTCGTGACGTGCGGACGCTGCGGCGGTGCGTACGTCGCCTCCTCCGGGACCGGGCGCGACGGGCGGGTCCGGCGCTACTACTCGTGCCTGACCAGCAAGAAGCACGGCCTGTCTACCTGCGACGGCCCCAACCTGCCGGCCGACGAGCTCGAGCGAGTCGTCGCAGAGCCATCGAAGGTGTCCACGGAACCGGGCTAGGCTCCGAATGTTATCGACCTCAGCGGTCCCAATGCCGATCTAGACTAATGTCCCAGGCTGCAGAGCGGACTGCGCGAAGCCTTATCGAACGGCGCCGAAACTGCTCGACAAGAAAGGTCACGGCGCACGGGTCCTGGCTAACGAAACGGCAGCGCTCACGCTCGGCGTTTTCGAGGACAATGGTGTCGCCCGCGACGCGCACTCCGACGATAGTGTCCCACGCGGCCTCCCACTTTCCCACGTGCCGCAACGGGCGCAAGCCAAACCATATTCCGCGCTTCATGAATATGCCATACCATCTGCGCTCCACGCCGACTCTCACACCCACCCCGTCCACCGTCAGGCGAGCAAGAGGCGAAGCGACCATGTAGCGCCACTGGTCAATGAAGCACGCGGAGCCAACAATCGAGAGAATCGGCGCCAGGGAGTCCTCGTCCACCGCTACCACGTCCACGTGTACGACTTGAACAGCGACGCCGAGAAGCCGGCAGTTGGCGAGACGGTGAGTCCGGCCTCATCGGTCCAGACCTTCCGACCGTTGGAGCAGCCCCACGAATAGCTGTCGGCAGCGCCGACCGCGACCGGGACCGTGGGGAGGGAGAGGCCTGCACTGGCCCCGGCGAATCCCTTGCCGAGTTCCGCAGAGTCCCGCCTGACTCGTGCCACCCTGGACGGCCGGGTGTGACCGTGGGTCGCTGACCTGCTGGTTCGTGGCGTGGTGGTGCTGGATGTGGTCACTAAGAACCTGGTCGTGGAAGCCTG
>JAJYTJ010000035.1 GCA_021793115.1 Actinomycetes bacterium
GCGCGGTCCACGTCGGCGGCCAGCTGCGTCGGCGTGCGCAGCGACGCCACCGGCAGCACCTGCTCCAGCACCGGCCAGGAGAGCTGGTCGGCGCGGTCGTGCAGGCGGTCGGTCAGCACCCGGAGCGTCGGGGTGTCGACGAGGCCGACCCGGACCGCGTCCGCCACCGGGATCAGCTGCGCGACGAGCGCCCGCCCGTCGCGCACCAGCCGTCCGGCCGCCGGACGCGACCAACCGAGCCGCATCGCCAGCTCGTCGCCGGCCACGCACTCCTTGGTCGGCGCGGGCGCGGACCAGCGCGGGTTCATCGACGGCCGCCGCGACAGCTCCCCGGCCGACAGGGCGGCACCGAGGTGCGCCCACGCCGCCAGCCGCTCCCACGCGGCCACGCTCTCGACGAGCGCCGCGTCGTCCAGCGAGTCTGGGTCCGCCAGCTCGAGCAGCCGCGCGAGCCCGGACCCCGGCGGCGCCTGCTCCAGGAGCGCGGCCGACGCCCACGGCCGTCGGCCGACGGGAGCGTCGTCGCCGCACGGACCGGTGAGGTCGGTGGGACGCCCGCCGCTCGCGCCGATCAGGTCGACGACGCGCCCGCCGCGCTCACCGGCCAGCTCGACAGCACGGCCGACGCCCGCACCGGTCGGACGGATAGCACGCCCTTCGTCGCCATCGGTGGCCGCGGGGCCCTCGGCCGGCCCTGTCAGGGCAGCCGCTGCGTCCTCGAGAGCGTCCCCCACCCACCAGTCGTCGGCCCGCGGGTCCTCGAACCAGGCCCACCGCTCCAGCACTCCGGCGGCGTCGTCGGCATCGGCCAGGGCGGTCGCGTCCGGCCCGTCGTGTTCCGGGACGCCGGCGAGAGCGTCGTCCGCGCCAACTAAGTGAGCGGCATGCGGCTCGTCATGTTCCGGGAGGCCAGCGAGAGCGTCATCGGCGCCAACGAGGTGAGCGGCACCCGGCTCGTCGTCCCCCGGGAGGCCTGCGAGCGCGTCGTCGGCGCCGACGACGTGAGCGGAGTCCGGCTCGTCGTGCCACCGGCGGGTCAGCACCTCGTCGGCATCGAGGGCGGCGCCCCGCGGGACCTCGGTCTGCACGTCGCCGGAGGGAACCCGGCCGCACGGCTCGACCAGCGACGATGCGAACATGTGTTCGAGTCTACGCCGACTCGCCCCGTTCGTCCAGGTCAGGGCACGGCTCGCGCGGTCCGCGGCGCGTCACCCGACGGCGACGACCTCCCTCGTCGGCGCGCGATCGACGGCGGGCCGGCCCGTGGCCAGGGGCACGAAGATCTCGTCGGACACCTTGGCGAGGAACTCCGAGTCCAGCGGCTCCCCGGAGACCATGAGGCGGTAGGCGATCATCGCCGAGGGCACGCTGGCGACGAGGTCGAGGTCGAGGCCGGGCCGCACCTCCCCGCGCGCGACAGCACGCTCGAGCAGCGCGCGGACCAGGCCCACGCGCGGCCGCACCATGCGCTCGTGCACCACCGAGGCGAGCTCCGGGGCGTGCGGCAGCTCGGAGACGAGGCCGGCGAGCGCCTGCCACACCCCCTCGTCGTGGCGCTTCAGGGCCCGCAGCGCGGCCAGGTCGCCGGCGAGCGACCCGGTGTCCGGGACGCGGTCGATCGTCAGCGCGGTGTCGGCGGTGCACATGGCGGCGTCGAGCACCAGCTCGGCCTTCGAGGACCACCGCCGGTAGACGGTCGCCTTGCCGGCGCCGGCGCGGGCCGCCACGGCGGCCATCGTCATGCGCTCGTAGCCCCGCTCGGCCAGCTCGTCACGCGCCGCCTGCAGGATCTCCGCGTCGCGCGTGGTGTCACGCGGCCTGCCCAGACGTCGCGGCTCCATCGTCGGCGTCGTCATCGCGGTCAACCTCCTCGGGTATTCCCCGCATCCTTTCGCGTCGGGCGAACAGAGTTACGGAACTATCGGGTTCCAGAACTCACCGGTTCCGATTAGCGTAGCTCCCATGCCCCAAGAACCTCGCCGCTGGTGGATCCTCGCCACCGTCGCGCTCGCCCAGCTGATGGTGGTTCTCGACGCGACGATCGTGAACATCGCCATGCCGTCCGCGCAGGCCGACCTCGGCTTCTCGGACAACAACCGGCAGTGGATCGTCACCGCCTACGCCCTCGCCTTCGGCAGCCTGCTGCTGCTCGGCGGCCGCCTGTCCGACCTCATCGGCCGGCGCACCACCTTCCTCATCGGCCTCGTCGGCTTCGCCGGGTCGTCCGCCCTCGGCGGCGCCGCGCAGAGCTTCACCTGGCTCGTCGGCGCCCGCGCGCTGCAGGGCGCCTTCGGCGCCGTCCTCGCGCCCGCCGCGCTGTCGGTCCTCACCACCACGTTCACCGAGCCGCGGGAGCGCTCGCGCGCCTTCGGCGTCTTCGGCGGTCTCGCCGGCGCGGGCGGCGCCATCGGCCTGCTGCTCGGCGGCTTCCTCACCGAGCACTTCAACTGGCGCTGGACGCTCTACATCAACCTCGTCTTCGCGATCCTGGCGGTGCTCGGGGCCCTGACCTTCCTGCACGGCGCCCGCGGCGAGAAGCAGCGGCTCGACGTGGCCGGCGCGGTGCTCGGCGGGGCCGGCCTGTTCGCGCTCGTCTTCGGCTTCAGCCGGGCCGAGCCCGAGGGCTGGAGCTCGCCGCAGACGTGGGGCCCCCTGGTGGCCTCGGCGGTGCTCCTCGTGCTCTTCGTGGTGCGCCAGCGGATCGCGGGTCACGACGCCCTGCTGCCGCTACCCGTCGTCGTCGACCGCAACCGCGGCGCGTCGTTCCTCGGCATCCTCATCGCGGGTGCCGGCATGTTCGGCGCGTTCCTCTTCGGCACGTACTACATGCAGACGCAGCTGCACTACTCGCCGTGGCAGACCGGCCTGGCGTTCCTGCCCCAGATCGTGGTGCTCGCCGGGTTCGCGCAGCTCTCGACGAACGTGCTGCTGCCGCGCCTCGGCCCCAAGGTCATGGTGCCGATCGGGCTGGCCGTGGCCGGCATCGGCCTGCTCTCCCTGACCCGGATCGGCGTCGGCAGCACCTACGCCGCCGACCTGCTGCCGGGCCTGCTCCTCATGGGGGTGGGCATGGGCTCCGCGATGCCCGCCGCCATCCAGACGGCCACGCTCGGCGTGCGTACCGACCACGCCGGCGTCGCCTCGGCCGTGGTCTCCACCGCGCAGCAGGTGGGCGGGGCCATCGGCACCGCGATGCTCAACACGCTCGCGACCACCGCCGCCACCCGGTACGTCACCGACCACGCGACCACCCGGCCACCGGCCCCGGACGTGCTGCTCCACGCGGCGCTGACGAGCTACACCACGGCGTTCGCCTGGTCCGGATCGATCTTCCTCACCGGGGCGATCGTCACGGCGTTCGTCTTCCGGCGGCGCCCGGCGACGCGGCCGCAGCGCGTGGTCGAGCCGATGACCACCGTCCCCGAGCCGGTCTGACCCGGCCGGACCGCGCCCGACGAGGGCCGGGCCGAGCGGGTCCGGAGCGGGTATGAGCAGGTCCGGGAGGGCGTGCCCCGAGGTCGGGGGCGCGCCCTCCCCCCACGGTGGGATGTGGAGGCTTGGCAGAAGGTCCCGCAGGCCGATGCGATCCACATGGACAGGGCGCACCATCGTCGTATGGGTCGGGTATCAGGAGTCATCGGTCGTCACCCCGTGCTGCGGTGGGTCGCCCCCGCCGCCGCCGTCGCCGTCGCCGCCGCGGTCACCGTGGCGACGACCGCCGCCGCGAGAGCGGACAGCCACCCCGTGCTGCCGCCGATCACGGCCGAGCAGCTGCTCACGAACGTCCTCCAGCCCACCACGCAGGCCTTCTCGGGCACCGTCAAGGTGACGAGCGACCTGGGCCTGCCGCAGATCCCCGGGATCAGCGGCGCGGTCACCGGCACCGGCGTGGTGCCGGGCGGCGCGGCCTCGGTCGCCGCCGGCTCGTCGGCCACCTCCCCCGCCCTCACCGGGCTCACCACGCTGCTCACCGGCACCAACACGCTGCGGGTCTGGGCCGACGGCCCCGACCACTCTCGCGTCGCGGTCATCAGCCAGGGCGGCGAGTCGGACATCGTCCGCAACGGCACCGACCTGTGGCTGTGGCAGAGCGCCGGCAAGCAGGCCCTGCACGCCACGCTCCCGGCCCGGCCGGCCGGCGCCACGGCGCCGCAGCTGACGCCGGCCCAGCAGCAGGAGCTGCAGAAGGTCGTCGGCCAGCTGCCCACCACGCCGCAGCAGGCCGCGCAGAAGCTGCTCACGCTGGCGGGCCCCACCACCGGCGTCACGCTCGACGCGACGACGACGGTCGCCGGCCACGCCGCCTACCAGATCGTCGCCACGCCGAAGGACAAGGGCACGCTCGTCGCCCGCGTGGTCGTCGCCATCGACGCGCAGACGCACGTGCCGCTGCGCACCGAGGTCTACTCGACCCAGCGCAGCGCGCCGGCCGTGTCCGTGGCCTTCACCGACGTCAGCTTCACCGCCCCGCCGGCCGACACGTTCACGTTCACGCCGCCGGCCGGGACCACCGTCCAGCAGTGGCAGGCGCCGAGCGGCAAGCACGACGCCACCACCGGCACCAAGCCCCAGGTGAGCACCACCGGCACCGGCTGGGCCACCGTGGTGGAGGCGCACCTGCCCGCCGGGTCGCTGCCGCAGGCCGGCACCGGCACCGCCAAGGGCGCCGGCGTGCTGGGGATGCTCCCGAAGGTGAGCGGCAGCTGGGGCACCGGTCACGCCCTGTCCGGGACGCTGTTCTCCGTGCTCGTCACGGACAACGGCACGGTGGCCGCCGGCGCGGTCCCCGTGTCCGCGCTCGAGGCGGCCGTGGCCCAGGCCGGGTCCGGTCAGTGACACCGGCCCTCGCCACGGCGGGGCTGACCAAGCGGTTCGGGTCGCAGACGGCGGTCGACGGGATCGATCTCGAGGTCCCGTCGGGCGCCGTCTACGGCTTCCTCGGCCCCAACGGCTCGGGCAAGACGACGACGATCCGGATGGCGCTCGGCCTGGTCCGACCCACCGCCGGCACCGTGACGCTGCTCGGCCGGCCCATGCCGGGCGACCTGCGTGAGGTGCTCCCCCGGGTGGGGGCGCTCGTCGAGGGGCCCGCGTTCCACCCGTACCTGTCGGGCCGCGCCAACCTCGCCCGGCTCGACGCCGCCGACCGGTACGCCGACCCGCGCACCGCGCGCCGGCGCATCGACGCGGCGCTGGACCGCGTGGGCCTGCTCCACGCGGCCACCAAGCGCTACCGCGCCTACTCCCTGGGCATGCGGCAGCGGCTCGGCATCGCCGCGGCGCTGCTGGTGCCGCGGGAGATGCTGGTGCTCGACGAGCCGACCAACGGGCTGGACCCCCAGGGCACGCGCGAGGTGCGCCAGCTCATCGCCTCGCTGGGCACCGAGGGCGTGACCATCCTCGTCTCGAGCCACCTGCTGTCCGAGGTCGAGCAGGTCTGCACCCACCTCGGCGTCATGCGGACCGGCCGGCTGGTGGCGCAGGGGCGGGCCGACGAGCTGCGGGCCTCGCGGCAGACGTCGGTGCGCCTGGCGACGCCGGACGTGGCGACGGCCGCCGCCGTCATGGAGCGCCTGGGCCTGGCCGGCGTGACGAGCGCCGGCGAGTCCGTCACGGCCGTGCTGGGCGACGTCGCCTCGGAGCACCTGGTCGCCACGCTCGTCGGCGCAGGGGTCGCGGTGCGCGAGCTCGTCGTCAACCGCGCCCGCCTCGAGGACCTGTTCATCGAGCTGACCGGGGAGGGCTTCGATGCCGGCCGCTGACCCCGCCTTCCCCACCACCACCGCGCCCGACGAGGTCGCACCCGCGGCCTCCGGCGTCGTGGCGGCCGCGCCGATCCCGGCCACCTCCGGCACGGCCGCGTGGCTGCGGCTGCTGCGCTCGGAGATGCGGCTCATGCTCAGCCGCCGCCGCAACCAGGCGGGCCTGGGCGTGCTCGCCGCCATCCCCGTGGTCATGGCCATCGCCGTGAAGATCGCCAACCCGAGCGACCAGCACCAGGGCGAGAGCTTCCTCTCGTCGATCATCGGCAACGGGTACTTCGTCGCGCTCGCCGCCCTCGTCGTCGAGATCGGCCTGTTCCTGCCGCTCGCGGTCGCCATGCTCTCCGGCGACGCCCTCGCCGGGGAGGCGCAGATCGGCACGCTGCGCGGCCTGCTCGTGGTGCCCGTCGCGCGCGCCCGCCTGCTCGTCACCAAGTACGTCGCGCTCGTGCTCGGCTCGTTCCTCGGCGTGCTCGTCGTCGCCGTCGCCGGGCTCGTCGCCGGCGGCGCGCTGTTCGGCCTGCACCCCGTGGCCACGCTGTCCGGCACCACGCTCGCGCTGCCCGTGGCGCTGGGGCGCCTGCTGCTCGTGGTGCTCTACGTCACGGCGTTCCTCGCGGCGCTGTCGGCCCTCGGCCTGTTCGTCTCGACCCTCACCGAGCAGCCCCTCGGCGCCACGGTGGCGGTCGCGATCATCAGCACCACCATGTGGATCCTCGACACCATCCCGCAGCTCGCCTGGCTGCACCCGTGGCTGCTCGTCGACAAGCAGGTGGCGCTCGCGGACATGCTGCGCAACCCGGTGTACTGGCCGAGCATGCGGCTGGGGCTGCTCACCGACCTGGCCTACGTGGTGGTCTTCCTGCTGGCCGCCTGGGCGCGGTTCGCGGACAAGGACGTCTCGGGCTGACGCCCGGGGAGCACCACGAGCACGGTCGCGCCGGTGATCATGGCGACCGCAAGGTAGGTGGGCCAGCGCCCGCCCACGCCGGTGGCCAGGTCGACAACCACCGCGGTGACCATCTGGCCGACGACGACGCCGAGCGTGAGGGCGAACGTGCCGAGGTGGCGGATGGCCCACGCGGCGCACACCGTGATGGCGGCGCCGAGCGGACCGCCGAGGTAGAGCCACCAGCGCGCCGGCCCGGGCCACTGCACCGTGCCCAGGTGCCCGGCCGCCCACACCACGCCCACCAGCACGCTCGCGCCGACCGTGCCACCGGCCGACGAGGTGAGCACGGGCAGCACGGGGTCGCCGGTGAGGAGGTTGACCCGGCCGTTGCCGGCCTGCTGCCCGGCGAGCACGGCGCCGGAGACGAACATCAGCACGCCGAGCACCACGACCTTGACCAGGCTCGTCGTGGGCGCGGAGCCCACCGCGACCACCAGGCCCGCGAGGGCCCCGAGCGCCGCGGCCAGCCGCCGGCCCGTCAGGCGCAGCGGCGCCGGCACACCGACGCCGCGGGCGTCGAGCGCCAGCCCGGACAGGGTCTGGCCGGCCACCGAGCACACCGAGGCGATGGCCACCCCCATCACGGGGATGCCGATGGCGAACATGACGACGATCGGCACGCCGCACAGCCCCACGGCGTACCACCACCAGCGCGCGTCGTGGGCGAGGATGCGCGCCGTGACGCGCGCCCGGCCCTGCACCGCGATGACGAGGGCCGTGGTGAGGAACGTGCCGACGTAGCTGAGCCACGTGGCGACGAGCGCGCCCGTGCCGGCGGTGGACAGGTCGCCGTTGAACCGCCCCTGCGCCGCGATGAGCGCCCCGGACAGGGCCGCCACCAGGACCGCCGGAACCACGAGGCTGCGCCGCACCTCGTTCGTCGTCACGCCTGGACCTTACCGGCGCGCCAGGCCCTGACCGCGACGGCCCGAGCGCCGCGGCCCGGTGCGACGGCTCGCCGGTGCCATGGGCCGGTGCGACGGCCCGTTGCTCTCGCGCGTGCGCCTGGCAGGCGGACACCGAGGACCCGAGCACTACGGTGGCGCGCGTGCACGTCCACGTCGTCTACTGCCACCCGTCCGAGCGCTCGTTCACGGCCGAGGTGCGCGACGAGCTGCTCCGCGGCCTGGCGGACGCCGGCCACACCACGAGCGTCTCCGACCTCTACGCCATGGGGTTCGCCAGCGACATGACCGAGGAGGAGTACCTGCGCGACGGCTTCTACGACGCCGCGCCGCCCGTCGCCGACGACGTGCTGGCCGAGCAGCGCAAGGTCAACGCCGCCGACGCGCTCGTCTTCGTCTACCCGGTGTTCTGGACCGAGGCCCCCGCCAAGCTCGTCGGCTGGTTCGACCGGGTGTGGCGCTACGGGTTCGCCTACGGCCGGGAGGCCGGGCCGATCCCCATGAAGACGCTCGACCTCGCGCTGTTCCTCGCCGTCGCCGGGCACGACGAGGAGACGCTCGCGGAGCAGGGGCGGCTGGCGTCGATGCGCAACGTCATGCTCGACGACCGGATCCACGACCGTGCGCGCGCTAAGGAGCTGATCGTGCTCGGCGGCACCGACCGGCACGACATGGCCCGGCGCGACGCCAACCGCGCGCGGCACCTGGCACGCGTCCGCGAGCTGGCCCTCGGCCTCGCCCGCTGACGGGCGCCGGCCCCGGCGGCACCCGAGGGCCGGCCCGACGGCCCGTTCTTGCTCGTCCGCTCGCGAACGTCAGCGGGTGCTGCGGACCTCCTGGACGAACCGCGCCGACCGCTCGCGCAGCTCGGCGATGCGGCGTTCGACGACGAGCTCGCGCATCGCCTCGGCGTCGTCGCCCACCTCGGAGCGCGTCGGCGGTCGACGCACGTTCTGGCTGCAGCGGAAGTCGGTGCAGATGAGCGTGCCGATGGTGTTGCCGTTCTTGCCGGAGGCGCCGCCGCGCCGCGCGACGTAGAGCGTGACGTCGCCGGTCACCACGAGGTCCGCGCACCACTGGCAGACGGCCTTGCGGCGCTTGCCACCCTTGTCGGTGGCCCGCAGCAGCACGCCCACCGGCTCGTCGTCCACCTCGACCACGACGTACGCGGACAACGGCGCCTTGCGGTCGCGCCAGCCCAGGTAGTCCAGGCGGTCCCAGTCCACGGCGTCGAGGTCCGGGAGGGTCGCGTCGGCGGCCTCGCGCTTGGACGCGTTGACGAACGACGAACGGATCTGCTTCTCGGTGAGCGGGCGCATGGTGACTCTCGGTGTCGCTGGAGCCCGGCGATGCTACGTGACGGGCCGGGACCGGCCCAGCGCTTTCCGGGGACCAGTGAGCATCCAGGCGGGGAGCCGCGCTGGCGGCACGTCGTCCGGCCCGGCGCCGCGCGGCGCCCCCGGCTACGCCGTGATGGTCGCCGCCGCGAAGCGCTCCAGCGCCGCGATGTGCTGGTCCGCGCCCGTCAGGCCGCTGTCCGTGGCGACGAGCGAGGCGTGCGTCGCGCCGACGGCGCGCCATGCCTCGAGCCGCGCGCGCCACTCGTCGGCGTCGCCGGTGCCGTAGGGAATGCGGACCTCGAACCCGAACGACGACCGGTCACGGCCGTTCGCGGCCAGCGCTTCGTCGAGCACCGCGAGGGCCGGCGCGGCATCCGCGGGCGTGAGGAAGAGGGGCATCCAGCCGTCGCCCACGCGCGCCGCCCGGCGGACCGCCACCGGGGCGTTGCCGCCGAACCACAGCGGGATGGGGCGCTGCACCGGCGGCGGGCACAGGCCGGCGTCGGGGATCGAGTGCCACTGGCCCTCGAACGCGACGGAGTCCCCCGTCCACAGCGCGCGCAGCACCTCGATCTGCTCGTCGAGGCGCCGGCCGCGGGTGCGGAAGTCCTCCCCCAGCGCCTGGTACTCGACGTGGTTCCAGCCGACACCGAGCCCCAGCCGCAGCCGGCCGCCGCTCAGCTGGTCCAGGCCGGCGGCCTGCTTGGCGACGAGCACGGTCTGCCGTTGCGGCAGCAGCAGCACGCACGTGGCGAACTCGAGGTGCGACGTGGCGCCCGCCATGAACGAGAACAGCACGAACGGCTCGATGAACGGCGTGGTGTTCGTCACCCACTCGGTCCAGCCGCCGGGCCGGTCGGGGTTGGGCCCGATGACGTGGTCGTCGGCCCCGACGTGCGCGTAGCCCAGGGCCTCGGCCGCCTGCGCGTAGTCGCGGATCGCGGCGGGGTCGGCCGGGAACTCGGTGTGGGGGTAGATGGCTCCGATGCGCACGGTCGGCATCTTGGCAGCGGATCGCCGCCCGCAGCGTCAGCGTTTCGGGTACAGGACCGTGAACCGCTCGCACACCACCGGCACATCGTCGGAGAACGTGCGCCCAGAGGGGAGGGTCCGGCGGAAGTACTGCTCGTGCTCGGCCCGCCAGGACGCCAGCGTCCGGTCGCCCTCCCCCTCGAGCCGCGCGTGCTCGGCGGTGACGGCCGAGTACGGGACGACGTCGACCTTCGTCGTGCGGAGCAGCGCGCGTGGCGCGCCCGACCCGTCGAGGACGATCGACAGGCCCCCCACCGCGGGGACCGGCTCGTCGACCGCCTGGTAGCTCCAGAGCAGGTCCGCCGTGGCGGACTTGGTGCCGTCGAGCACGAGCGCGAGCAGCTCGTCGGCCAGCTCCGGCGTGTCGCCGAAAGCCCACGCCGGTGGCGGCACCGTCGCGGCGGGCGTCTCGCCGAGCACGCCGCCCAGCGTGGACAGCCACGCCCGGCCGCGGGTGAGCTGCCAGAAGTCGTCGATCGCCTGGGCGGCCTCGTCGTCGGTCACGGCACCCATCCTGCCCTCAGAGCCGGGGCGAGCTCGGGAAGCTCTGCCGATCGAGGACTGTGCGGGCGGCCCGGGCCGCGATCGACGAGAGCGGCGCCGGCGCCGTCCTGACCGCCCGCTCGGAAGGCTTCGCGTGGGGCCGCCCGGACCCGGACCAGACCGTCCGCCGGCTCGTCACCTACGCCGAGGCCGGGGCCGACTGCCTGTGCGCGCCCTTCCTCACGTCGCTCGACCGGGCGGCGGTCGTCGCCGCCGGGGCCGAGGCCGCCGCCATCGGCGGCCGGCGGATCAGCGTTCGCGGGATGCTCGCCAAAACCGCCTGGCGCGGGTTCCTCGCCGCGGCGCACGAGATCGCCGACCAGGGCACGTTCGCCCAGCTCGCCGGCGTGCCGGACCTCAACGCCCCGCTCGGTCCCGGTTGACCTCCGGTGCGCGGGGTCGGAGCGACCGGCCGCTGAGGTACCAGGCGATCTCCACCAGGACGATCCCGGTTGCGGCGCACACCGCGGCGACCATCATGTGGTGGCCGTTCCCGGGGTCGAGCAGGAACAGCCGCTGGGTGAGCGGCAGGACGAACATCAGCGCCGATGCCGCGGCCATGACGACGACGAGCGCGACCTTCCACGGCGCGAACGGCCGGGCGACGAGCGCCAGCACCCACAGTGCGATCGCGGTCAGGGTGATGAGCGCCGCCGTGCTGGCCTGCGTGCGAGCCTGCTGGTCCGCCCCCGCTCCGGGATACGTCAGCACGTACGAGACGAGGCACGCCACCGCGATGATGGCGCCGGCGGGGATGGCGGTGCGCATGACGCGGGCGACGAAGCCGGGCCGCGCCCGCTCGTCGTTCGGCGCCAACGACAGGACGAACGCCGGCAGGCCGATGGTGAACCAGCCGGTGATCGTCACGTGCCGCGGGTAGAAGGGGTACGGCAACGCGTCGAACCCGATGAGCCCCGGGACGCCGACCATGAGGGCCAGCAGCACCGAGTAGACGGTCTTGGTGAGGAACAGCGTCGAGACGCGCTCGATGTTGCCGATCACCCGCCGCCCCTCGGCGACGACGTACGGCAGCGTGGCGAACGTGTTGTCGAGCAGCACGATCTGCGCCACGGCGCGGGCCGCGGGGCTGCCGGCACCCATGGCCACGCCGATGTCGGCGTCCTTGAGGGCCAGCACGTCGTTGACGCCGTCGCCCGTCATCGCCACGGTGTGGCCCGCCGACTGCAGGGCACCGACCATCGCGCGCTTCTGGTCCGGCGTCACACGGCCGAAGATGGTGGACCGCTCGAGCTCGCCCGCCAGCGCCGCCTGCTCGTCGGGCAGCGTGCGGGCGTCGACCGGCTCGTGCGCGCCGGGCAGCCCGAGCGACGCGGCGACCGCGCCCACGGAGGTGGCGCTGTCGCCGCTGATGACCTTGACCGCCACACGCTGCGCGGCGAAGTAGTCGAGCGTGTCCCGGGCGTCCGGGCGCACCTTCTGGTCGAGCACGACGAGCGCGACGGGGTCCACCGTGCCCGGCGCGTCCGGTCCGTCCAGCGGCCGCTCGGCACGGCCGAGGAGCAGCACCCGGAGCCCGCGGGCGGCCAGCGCCTCGGCCTCGCGGCGCCGCTCGTCGTCCGCAGGCAGCAGCACGTCCGGCGCGCCGAGCACCCAGCGCCCCTGCCCGTCGAACTCGGCGCCGCTCCACTTGCGGGCCGACGAGAACGCCGCCGTCGAGGCGACCGGCCAGCCCGGGTCGTCCGGGAACGCCTCGGCGATCGCCTGGAGGCTGGCGTTCGGCCGGGGGTCGGCGGCGACCAGCGCCGCCAGCGCCGTCCCCGGCAGGCCGGCGGCGACGCCACCGAGCGGGCGCACCTCCGCCAGCCGCATCGCGTTCTCGGTGAGCGTGCCGGTCTTGTCGGCGCAGACGACGTCGACCCGGGCCAGGCCCTCGATCGCCGGCAGCTCGTTGACCAGGCACTGCCGCCGGCCGAGGCGGATCACGCCGACGGCGAACGCGATCGACGTCATGAGCACCAGGCCCTCGGGGACCATCGGGACGAGGGCTGCCACCATGCCGCGCAGCGCCTCGGACAGCGGCTGGGACCCTGAGAGCTGGTTGTAGATCGACAGCACGCCGGCCGGCACCAGCAGCCAGGTGATGAGGGTGAGGATCCGGTTGATGCCGTTACGCAGGTCGGACTTCACGAGCGTGAAGCGGCTCGCCTCGTCGGCCAGCCGGGCGGCGTACGCCTCGCGGCCCACCTTCGTCGCGCGGTAGGCGCCGTACCCGGCGACGACGAAGCTGCCGGACATCACCGGGTCGCCCGGCTGCTTCTGCAGCGGGTCCGCCTCGCCGGTGAGCAGCGACTCGTCGACCTCGAGCCCGCGGGCGTCGACGATCTCACCGTCGACGATGAGCTGGTCGCCGGCACCGACCTCGATGACGTCGTCGGCCACCACGTCGCCCGGCGTCAGATCGACGACGGCGCCGTCGCGGCGCACCCGCGGCCGCGCCTGCCCGACGATCGTCAGCCGGTCCAGGGTCCGCTTCGCCCGCAGCTCCTGGATCATCCCGACCACGGAGTTCGCGACGATCATGCCGCCGAACAGGCCGTCCAGGTAGAAGCCGGTCGACATGACGATCGCGAACAGCACGGCCAGGATCGCGTTGATCCGCGTGAAGACGTTGGCGCGGACGATCTCCCAGACGCCGCGGCTGGCCCGCACCGGCACGTCGTTCACGCGGCCGGCGGCCACCCGCTCCGCGACCTGCGCGGAGGTCAGCCCGCGCTCCGCCACGCCCTCGTCCGTCACCATCGCGCCGTCGTCCTCCCCCGGTGGGCTGCTCGGTGCCCCCAGCGTACGGAGCAGTCCTCGCCCGCTGAGGGACGACGGCCTTGCCGCTACTCGATGACGGCGAACAGCAGTCCGCCGAGCATCGCCATGTTCTTCTGGAACTGCAGCTTCTGCGCCTGACGCTGCGCCGGGTCGTCCACTCTCCAGTACGGATGACCGGCGATCGACGTCGGGAGCAGGGAAGCGGCGAGGACGGCGGCGGACGCGCGCGGCATGATCCCGAGGGCCAGCGTGGTCCCCGCGACCAGCTGCGCCGCTCCGTTCGCCTTGACGAGCGCCTCGTCGTCCAGCGGCAGGGGCACCACCTTACGGATGGCGTCGAGCGTGCCCCCGGCCAGGTCCACGCGGCCGCCGGGTGCGCGGACCACCGCGTACCCGGCCTCGATGAACAGCCAGCCGGTCAGCCCGCGGGCCGCCGTCCGCAGGACTCCCCGGGCGGCGCCGGCCAACGCGCCGGCGGGCCCGGACGGGATGCTGGCAAGAGTGGGCATGTCGATCCTCTCGTTCGTGACGCCGCAGACCGTCAGCTGTCGGTGTGCGGCACCTGGTCCGGCATCAGCACAGCGGCGTCGCCCGGGTAGGGCTTGGTGAAGCCGTTGCCGGCGTACCAGACGTCCCGGTTGCCCTGGGCCATGTCGACCATGTCCTCGGTGGTCCAGTCCTGCGCCGCGGACCACCGCGCCCAGGCGGCCTGCAGGGCTGAGGTGGTCGCGGCGGTCGTCGTGCCCAGCGCGCCGGCCTTGGGCGTGGCGACGGCCGCCGGCTGCGGGTTCGTCTCGGTGAGCGAGACGTTGCTGGGCAGCGCGGTGTACGGCGTGAGGTCCGGCTTGTCGGTGAAGGCGTCGAACATCGGCTCCGCCGTCAGGTCCTCCTGGTTCATCGGCGGCAGGCCCAGGATCTGCTCGATGGTCCGCATCACGTTGAGCTGGCTGTAGAGGGTGTCCACCACCGCGCCGCGCTTGGCGTAGGGGCTGATCACGAGGGTGGGGTTGCGGTGCCCGTCCACGTGGTCCACGCCGTTCTGCGAGTCGTCCTCCATCACGAAGATCGCGCTGTTCTTCCAATACGGGCTGTGGGAGATCGTGTCGACGATCCGACCGACGGCGAGGTCGTTGTCCGCGACATGCGCCTCAGGCGTGATGGCGCCGGGGGTGGTGCCCTCCGTGTGGTCGCTCATCAGCCACAGCAGGTTCAGCGCGGGCAGGTTGTTGTTCTGCACGTAGCCGGCGAAGTCGTTGTCGAACATCGCTGCGCGGTACTGGTCCGGGATGTCCAGGTCGAAGCCCGGGAAGTCCGGCTTGGTCACCGCGCGCAGCGACGGGATGTCGGTCTTGGCGGTGTATCTGCCGAGCGGGTAGTTCAGTGGCCCCGTCGACGAACCGTCCAGCACGTGCGAGTCGGCCAGCCAGGAGGTCCAGCTGTGGGGCGGGGGCGCCTGCCCGCTCGGCTCCGTGTAGTGGTCCGTCAGCTCACCCCAGTTGGCGACGGACTTGCCGTGCGCAACCGCGTCGTCCCAGATCCACCCGGTCTTGACGTTCGCCAGGGGGTCACCCGTCAGGTAGGAGCGGGTGTTGTTGCCGTACATCTGCTGGAGGTAGTTGTTGACGAAAGCCTGGTCCAGCCAGTGGTGTCCTTCGTAGGAGTTGGTGCCGTCCGAGTAGAGGTTGTCGATCAGCGGGAACGTGGTCGCCAGCGCATGGATGTTCGGTGTGATCTTCTGCCCGAACTGGGCAAGGCTCGCGTCCCCGTTGCCCTTCTTGACGTCCCCGAGCACCTGGTCGTAGGTGCGGTTCTCCTTGATGATGAGGAACACGTGCTGGATGGACGACGGGTCGCCCAGCCGCACCGGGACCGCCACCGGTGCCTTCGTGCCGTCCGCCGTCTGGTTCGGCGTGGCGAGGGCGTTCCAGTGGTTGTTCTGGAACACCTGCTGGCTGTACGAGGCCATCTGCGCCGGGGTTGGCGTCGCGATGGTCTGCACCGTCCCGACGAAATTGAAGCCGAACTGCGACACCGCGCCGGTCGTCCCGACGCCTTCCTTGATCGTGGCGACCGGCCCGAGCGAGCCAATGCCCTGCTCGCTGGCCACCACGAGCTTGCCCAGCGCCTCGTCCCGCGCGATGCCCGTCGGGAACGACCCGGTCGGGATCAGCCCCTCGAACGTCGGCTGTGCGTACGCGTCCTGGTAGCCGTACACGGCGACGGCGTTGTCCCGGCCGAGGCTGACCGCCAGGTGCGTGGGGTCCAGCATCGCCAGCCCGTTCGGCTGGGCACCGAACGGGGCACCCGGCGCCGGGTTGGCACTGAACGTGCGGGCCACCTGCTGCTTGACGGTGTCGATGCTCGAGATCGAGTCGTCGTCCGTGTTCGCCACCAGGAGGGTGGAGCCGACCGCAAGCAGCGCGCTGGGTTCGATCCCGACCGTGAACGTCTTCACCTGCGCGCCGGCACCGAGGTCCACCTCGGAGACCGTGCCCGTCGTCGGGGCTGCGTTGTGGTCGACGACGATGGGCGTGCCGTACGAGAGGTCCGTCCGGTCGCCCGTCTGCGCCGGGCGTCCGCCCTGGTTGCTCACGTAGGCGTTGCCGCCGATCACCACGACACTGTTGGGCACGTTGCCCACGGGGATCTGCTGCACGAGCGTGTTGCGGGTGGGGTCGACCACGCCGAGCGTGCCGTTGGCACTCAACGTGACGAGCAGCCTGCCGTCCGGCGCCCAGGCCAGCCCGGCCGGCACCGGCTTGCGGCCGTGCACGCCCGGCAACGGGACCGTGATGGGTGTACCCAGCGTCCCGTCGGCGTTCACCGGGAACCGCTGCAGATCGGCGGGCCGTGCCGCCCACAGGTACTTCCCGTCGGGCGAGTACACGATCCCGCCGTCGGAGATCTTGCCCGCGCCGGTCTGCTGCAGCACCTTGTGGCCGACCAGGTCGAAAACGGTCACGATGCCGGTGGTGGCGCCACCGGTGTTGAGGGCCGCAGCGGTCCGGCCGTCAGGGCTCAGGGCCAGGCCGAACGGCCGGCCGTTCTCCTTGATCACGTCGCCGACCGGGGTGACGAGCTGGGTGGTCGGGGTCAGGTAGGACCCGTCCGCCTGCTTGCCCACGATCCGGCGATCGACGGTCGGGCTGCGGAAGATGCCGGTGCCGTATGCGGCTCCGACGGCGACCGCGGCCGTCACGACCACCGCGGTCACGACCGCCGCCGTTCGGGTGCGCCTTCGTTCCAACACGGGTGCTCCCGTCGTACTGCCCTGGGTCCTCGGTCACGCGCGTAGCCGCCTGAGAACCCGCCCGGCCTGTGGTGATGAGCGTCGGACGCTCCGTCCCGGGGCGATCCTAGGCCCGCCGACCGTGCAGCCGGAATGCTGCCGGGTCTGCCGACCCCTGGTGCGCCCAGCGGGCGGGAACGGTCGCCCCGGGGGCCGGCTCGACGGCGGCGCGGGGCTCCCGACGGAGGCCCGGCTCCTTCGAGTCGAGCGTCCACCGGATCGTCGCGGTGACCGCCGCCCCGCCCACGCGGCGCAGCGGGTCGAAGGCAGTCGGCGCCCGCACACCGAGCTCGTGCCGCGCCCATGCCGGCAGCAACGCCAGCGCACCGGACGCCACCAGCGCATAGCCGGGGCGGGCCACCCAGGGCACGGGCGGCGTGTGGAGCAGGAACGTCGCGACCCCCCGCGCCGCGGCGGTGCTCGCGAGCTCGCCGCGGAAGCCGGCCAGCTGCGCGCGCAGGCCCGCCAGCGTCACCGGCGGCTCCTCGACCCCGAGGGCACGGGCCACGACGGCGGTCTGCGCCACGTACTCGTCGCAGCCGGCGGCGTCCAGCGGCCGCCGGCCGAAGCGCTGGTGAGCCAGGAGGAAGCTCTCCGTCTCGCCCAGGTGCACCCAGGACAGCAGGTGCGGGTCGGATGCGGCGTACCCGGCGCCGTCAGGCATGGTGCCGTACACCCGCTTGTGCACGGCCTTGACGATCGCCACCGCCCGCTCGGCGGCCTCGACGGTGCCGAACGTGGTGGCCGCGATGAACTCGGCGGTGTTCCGCAGCCGCCCCCACGGGTCCGTCCGGTAGGCGGAGTGCTCGGCGACCGCGGTCATCACCCGCGGGTGCAGCGACTGCAGCAGCAGGGCCCGCACTCCCCCGACGAACATCGAGGCGTCCCCGTGGACGCGCCCGATCGGGCTGGCCGGGTCGAACCAGCGGGGACCGGGGGCGAGGTGGATGCGGGCCCTGGCCTCGTCGGGCTCCGGGCCGGCGACGCGGCGCAGCAGGGCGTCCGCGAGGGCGGCGCGCGGGTGCAAGACGGGGGTCACCCTCTGATCGTCACACGCGCCGCGCCGAACATCCCGGTCGGGCCGGGCGCCCTCGCGGACTCCGTGAGAGAAATGTCGGTGACGGTGTCGGATCACGGCGCTGCCGTTCGTAGCAGAGGTGACGGGCGGCCACCGGGGCCGCCGGATCAAGGAGTCTTCAGATGGCGCGCTACCTGATCTCGTTCGACCGCGGGTGGATGCGGATCCCCGAGGCGGACCTGCCCGCTGTGGCCGACGCGGCGCATGCGGTGATCCGTCGGGCCGACGAGGCCGGGGTCTTCGTGTTCACCGGCGGCTTCGCCGACGACGGGCGAACGACGCTCGTCGCGGCTGACGGGACCGTCACCGACGGGCCCTACCCCGAGACCAAGGAGATGGTCGGCGGCGTGGTCGTCGTCGACGTCCCCACCCGGGCCGAGGCAGTCGCGTGGGCCGCACAGGTCGCGGCCGCCTGCCGCTGTGCGCAGGAGGTCCGCGAGTTCCTCCCCGACCCCGTCGTCGACGCGCTGCTCGCGCGCTGAACCCGAAGGAGACACCGAGATGCCCAAGTACCTGCTGTCCGTCTACGGACCGGCCGAGCGCACCGAGTTCGGCGCCTACCCCACCAAGGAGGCGATGCTCCAGGCGTTCGCCGACACTGGGGCGTTCAACGACAGGCTCGTCGCGGACGGCTACTTCGTCTTCGCCGACGGCCTGGAGGCGGCCGGGACCGCCACCGTGGTCGACGGTCAGGGCGACCAGCCGGTGCTCACCGACGGCCCCTACCTGGAGGCCAAGGAGCACCTCGGCGGCTTCTGGGTCATCGACGCCCCGGACCTGGACGTCGCGCTGCGCCTCGCCGCGGAGGGCTCGAAGGCCTGCCGGGGCAAGGTCGAGGTGCGCCCGTTCCAGACCGAGGAGTCGTTCCAGGCGCTGCTCGAACCGTGACGGCCGTCGAGGAGGCGCTCACCCGGGCCCACCGCCAGGAGTGGGCCCGGGTGGTCGCCACCCTGACCCGGCGGTTCGGTGACCTCGACACCGCGGAGGACGCTGCCGCCGAAGCGTTCGCCACCGCCGTCGAACGATGGCCCGACGACGGCGTGCCGCCGAACCCGGGCGCGTGGCTGACCACCACCGCCACCCGCAAGGCCATCGACCGCCTGCGCCGGATGTCGCGCCGCGACGAGAAGTACCGGGAGGCCTGGCTGATGCTCGACGACGACCCTCCCGAACCGTCCGGCGCCATCGACGACGACCGGCTCCGGCTGATCTTCACCTGCTGCCACCCGGCGCTGTCGCCGGAGGCGAGGATCGCGTTGACGCTCCGGATGGTCGGCGGGCTGACGGTGCCCGAGATCGCCCGCGCCTTCCTCGTCCAGGAGGCGGCGATGGGCCAACGCATCACACGGGCCAAGGCCAAGATCAAGGCTGCGCACATGCCGTACCGGGTGCCGACGGCGGACGACCTGCCGGCACGGGTCGACGCCGTGCTCACCGTGCTGTTCCTCGTGTTCAACGAGGGCTACCTCGCCACCGGCCCGGGCACCGACCCGGTCCGCGCCGACCTCACCGCCGAGGCGATCCGGCTCGCGCGCCTGGTGTGCGCGCTGCTGCCCGACGACGGCGAGGCCACCGGGCTGCTCGCGCTCATGCTGCTCACCGAGGCGCGCCGGGGCGCCCGGGTCTCGTCGTCCGGCGAGCTGGTGACGCTCGACGAGCAGGACCGCGGCGCATGGGACCGCGCGCTGCTCGGCGAGGGGCACGCGCTCGTCCGCACCCGGCTGGCCGCCGTGGCCGCGGGCGGGCCGCCACCCGGGCGCTACCAGCTGCTGGCTGCGATCAACGCGGTCCACACCGACGCCCGGGACGCACGCGACACGGACTGGTCGCAGGTGGTGGCGCTCTACGACCGGCTGCTGCGCGTGGACCCCTCGCCCGTGGTGGCCCTCAACCGCGCGGTCGCCGTCGCGGAGGTCGACGGGCCCGACGTCGCGCTCGCGCTCGTCGACCGCCTGCCGCTGGCGGGCTACCACGCGTTCCACGCGACGCGGGCGGAGCTGCTACGCCGGCTGGGCCGGGGCGGCGAGGCGCGGCTCGCCTACGACCGTGCGATCGAGCGTGCCGGCAACTCCGCAGAGGTGGCCTACCTCGCGCGGCGGCGGGGCCAGCTGGGCGGCGTGTGAGGTCGTGCACGGTCCGCCGAAATCGGCTTGCGTGCCGGGGCGCCCACATGCGACGGTTCCGCCGATCGTGATCCGTGCTGAGGAGGTGAGACCCGTGACCGCAGTCCCCGTACCGGGTGCTCCCCCGCAGTCCACGATCGCGCGCGGCTGACGTCGTCGCGAATCGGGAGCGCCCGCCCAGCACCTCGCGAAAGGCGACTCCCATGAAGGCCGCACCGTCCTCCCCCCGCTCCCCCTGGGGCACCGCCGCCGTGCGGCCGGCGCCCTCCCCCGACCTGCCGCTCGTCGGCGGCGGGGATCCCGTGCCCACCGCGCGCGCCCTCGTCCTCGGCGGCGGCGGCGCCGCTGGGAACGCCTGGCTCGTCGGGGTCGTCGCCGGCCTGGCCAAGGCGGGGCTCGACGTCACCGACGCCGACCTGCTCGTCGGCACCTCCGCCGGGGCGACCGCCGCGGCCCAGCTCCTGACCACCGGCCCGGCCGCGCTCTACGAGCAGGTCCTCGCCGCGCCGCCCCTCACCGGTCCCCGCGGCGGCGGCCTCTCGCCGGCGCAGGTGGCCGACCACATGGAACGAACCGGCGCCATCATGCGCACCGCCGCCGGCCCCGCCGACATGCGCCGCCGGCTCGGCGCGGCGGCCCTCGAGCTCGACACGGCCTCGGACGGTTCGGGGTCGGCCCGCTGGCGCGCCACGGTCGCCGCCCGGCTCCCGCAGCCGGGGTGGCCGGAGCGCCGGCTCCTGGTCACCGCGATCGACGCGGTCACCGGTGAGCCGGTGGTCTTCGACCACGACAGCGGCGTGGACGTGGTGGACGCCGTGGCGGCCAGCACGTCCAACGGCTTCGGGGTGCCGCCGTACGCCGTCGGCGGCCGGTGGTTCCTCGACGGCGGCTACCGGCGCAACGAGAACGCCGACCTCGCCGCCGGGCACGGGATCGTGCTGGTGCTCTCGCCGCTGGGCGGCAGGACGCGGACGTCGCTGGAGTGGGGCATGCAGCTGGCCGCCCAGGCCGACGAGCTGCGCGCGGCGGGGAGCCGGGTCGACACGGTGGGGCCGGACGACGACGCGCTGGCCGCGTTCGGCCCTAACCTCATGGACCTGTCCCGCCGTGTGCCCGCCGCGCGGGCCGGCCATGCCCAGGGCCGGGCACTGGCGGAGGAGCTCGCCGAGCTCTGGGGCTGACGTGACCTTTGGGGGCGCCTGGCAGGCTCAGATCGTCAGCGCGGCGCGGGGCGCTCCCTCGGCCCACAACGAGGCACGCACGTCGCCGTCACCGGACGAGTCCACCGCTTCGACGAGCAGCGACTGGAGCTCGTCGGCGCCGACAACGGCGGCATGCAGCCCGTCGGTGCCGAACGCGACGACGCTGTGGTCCGCGGCGTCAGGGCGGCTGAACACCAGCACCGCCCGAAGACTTCCGGACCCGCTGGAGACCTGAACGCAGCGGTCCGCGAGCGCGACACCGCTGCGGACGTCGGCGAGCACTCCCGCCACCGCGGGATCCGCCTGCCGGCTCAGCAGCTCGAGCATCGTGCCGTCGGCCGGGCCGGGCGCCTGGATCCCCAGACGCTCGAGGCACTGGTCGCCGGCCGTCGTGCCGTGCAGCAAGGGCACGAGCATGCCGAAGGGCAGCACTACCTGACCACTCATCTCAGTGCCCCGTCATCCAGCGCCACACCGTTCCGATGCCCTCGGCCGCGCCTGTGGCGACGCCACGCACCTGGCTCACGGCGTCGTCGGTCGTCTCGCTCATCTTGTCGCTGACCATGGTGACGACGCCGACAGGGCCCGAGTACCGCTCTGACAACGCCGTCGCCTGAGCGGGAGTCATGCTGCCCGTGCCGACGCCGAACATCTTCTGGGCCTCGTACTCGAGCAGATGGTCCTGCGACTGCGTGCTGTACGGGATCGACGCGTCGACCGCGGACTTCGCTATGCCGAGAGCCAAGAGGCCCACCGCGACCTCCGGCGCTGCGACCGCTCCCGCCACCAGTCCGGCGCCCGCCAGGGCCACGTCGACGGCGTCGCCGCCCAGTCGTCCCCAGTCGCCGCCCTGGTAGGCAGCCACGCCGTCGACCGTGCCGGTGACGATCTGGAGCCCGCCGACCCAGCGGCCGAGCACGCTGAACGCCTTCGGCACCTCGGTGCCCGACAGCCCCGCGGCCAGGTCGGCCGCGCCGTGCAGCCCGCCTCCGGCGGCGGCCCACCAAGACGGGTCCGTCGCACCGCCGGGATGGGTGCCCGTCACGACGCCCCCCGCCGGCGCGCCGCTGGCCTGGCGCTGCTCGGCGGCGTTGTGGAGCGCGGACTGTCCCAGGCCCTGCACCGACTCCCGCACGGACACGAGCGCGGCGCGGTGCTGGGGCCACGACTGCTCCACGAACCTCGTCGCGTCGTTGCCGTGCCACAGGCCGGGGAGCCGGCGGACCAGCGCCTCGACGCCGGCGGTCAGCTGCCCGAGCCGCTCCGCATCACCCTGGATGCCACTCGCGATCGACTCGACGGCCTCGACGTCCATCCCCATGCGTGCCATGGGCAGACTTCCCTCCAGGACGTCAGCGGTTCGAGACCTGGCGCTGCTCGGAGGCGTTGTTCAGCGCCGACTGACCCAGACCGTGCACCGCGTCCGCGGCGGCCTGCAGGGCCTTCTGGTGCTGCGGCCACCAGTCGTTGACGAACACCTGGGCGTCCTTGCCCTCCCAGAGGCTGGGCAGCTGGTGCACCTTGCCTGCGATCTGCCCCTGGAGACCCTTGATCTGGTCGGCGAGATTCTGCAGCTGATGACCGATGGCCTCGACCGCGTCGACATCCATTCCTTCGCGTGCCATTGTTCTCTCCCATTCTTGATCGTCTTTCCATTGCCGCGCGCTGCCACAGTAGGAGAGCCCTTCGGCGCCGTCGATGGGCAGCACTGCCCACCGCGCTCGGGGCTCCGGTCGAAACCCTGGTCGACCCTGGTTAGCCTCGCTTGGTGCCACGGGACGCGGACCGATGATCGAGCTCGAGCTGGCCCGCTGGCGGCGCGCGGTCGCCGAGCTCTATGCGGCCGTCCGTGCGGAACCGGACCCGGCCACCGCGCACCGGCTGTGGCGCACGGGCCGCGACCGGCTGTTCCGCAGCCACCCGCAGAGCCCGCTGCTGCCCGACGACCCGCTGCGCTCCACCGGGGTGCCGTACTGGCCGTACGACCCGGACCTGCGCTTCGAGCTTCCGCTGGAGCCGGCCGAGCCCCGCGAGCTGGCCCTGCCGACGGACGGCGACGGCCTGACCGGCATGCGACGCATCGGCCGGGTGCGGCTGCCCGGACCGCTCGATGCCACCTTGGACGTCTGGTGGCTGCGGCAGTACGGCGGCGGGCTGTTCCTGCCGGTGCGTGACGGGACCGCGGGGACGACGAGCTACGGCGGCGGCCGCTACCTGCTCGACACCACCAAGGGCGCCGACCTCGGCGGCACCGACGACGTGCTCGTCGTCGACCTCAACTTCCTGTACCACCCCTCGTGCCGCTACGACCCGGCGTGGCAGTGCCCGCTCGCCCAGCCGGGGAACACGATCGCCGCCGAGATCCGCGCCGGCGAACGGCTCTGACCACCCTGTGTGACCGGGCTCGACGCGCCGGGTGCTCACCGGTGGGTGGGCGCACGCCGCACTCCTGCTCGTCGGACACGCGGCCGTGCCCGTCGGCGCGCGGCCCAGACGACTGACAGGCCGTCAGTGCGTGTGCGCGATGCCGAGCTCGTGCAGGCGCTCGTGCTCCTCACGCGCGAGCTGGCGGGCCGCCACCCGGGCCGCAACCTCCTCGCGGCGCAGCGGCGGGAGCGTCGTCGGCGGCGTCCGGCGCTCGGGCAGATCGACGAGCACCTGCGCGGTCGCGGCAGCGATCGCGGCGACGGCAACCTCGAACGCCTCGCGCGTCACGTCGGTCACCTTCGTGATGCCGGTGAGCTTGCGGACGTACTGCACCGCGGCGGCCCGGGTCTCGTCAGCGGTGGCGGGCGGCTCCAGCCCGCGCAGCGTGGTGATGTTGCGGCACATCCCTCGACGGTACGTGACGGCAGCGCGGATCGGCGGGCTCAGAGCCCGGCGGCCCGCCTCACCAGCTCGGCGACCGTCGTCTCGTCGGCGGGCGAGAGCTCGGTGATGGCGAACGCGGTACTCCACATGGTGCCGTCGTCGAGCTGGGCGCTATCGAAGAAGGCGAGGTTGCCGTACCGAGCCTTGAACTTCGCGCGCTCCTGGTAGAAGAACAGCACCTTGCCCTCGGCGTTGGCGTAGGCGGGGCTGCCGTAGAACAGGCGGGGCCGCAACTCGGGCGCCACCTCCATGACGATCGCGTGGATGCGTTCGGCGTTCGTCCTGTCCGGCTCGTCGAGCGAGGCGATCTTGTCCAGCACCGCCTGCAGCGCCTCGGCCGCCGACTCCTGGGCCTTGAGCTCCTTGGCCCGCTGACGCATGGCGGCGCGCTCCTCGGCACTGAACCCGGACGACTTCGCGGTCTCACTCATGCGGCGAATCTACGGTCCGGGGGTGGCGCCGGGCTTCTCCAGAACTGCTCGATCTCGTCACGTTCAACTCAGTCGGGGCACGGCCGTGGCGGACGACGATCGGAACCCCGACTCGGCCTCACCTGACCCGTTGCGCTGACGGGCCCTGGTCCGCCTCGGCCACACCAACTCCAGGATGAGGCCGAGGAAGCAAGCAGCCAGGAACGCTGGCGTACGCAGAACGCGAAGCACGTGCCCCACCCACGGGACGTGGACCTTGACAACCCCGATGACGTCGTCTCGCGTGGGGTGCGATGGGTCGTCGGCCGGGTTGTGGTCGCCCCGCATGAGCAGCCCGCCGTCAAGGCTGCCTCCCGCGACGCGGTGGACGACATCGATGCCGCTGTGCAGGTAGCCCGGCGGGACCTTGTAGACGACGATGTCGCCGACCTTCACGGTGTTGGTCTTGCGGGCGATGATCATGTCGCCTTCGTGGTACGTCGGGTCCATCGAGTGGCCCTGGATATCGGCGCAGGTCGTGACGCCTCCCAGGACGGCAGGCCACCCGGCCAGCACCAGACCCGCGACAACAAGCCCACCCAGAACCGGACCGGCATGGCGGCGCCAGGTGGACCTGGGACCGTGGCCGCGCACACGGGTGGCGACGCCGCGGTCCGTCACGGCGGGCCTCGACTCAGGGGCTCCTACCGCCACCCGTTCCAGGACAACCATGGGTGGTCGCTCCACTTCGTGCTCCTGGGGGCGTGCCGCCCCACCGAGCCAATCGGCCGAGGGACGCCGCCTCGAAGACTTCTTGGCCACCGACACGCAAGAAGGCCGCCCCCCCGGGAAAGGAACGACGGCCTGCTTGGCTCGTCGGGTTCGTCGCACGACGAACCCGACGAATGACCTGTCCGTCTAGCGACGGTTCGAGGACGGTGTGCCGGTCGCTCAGCCCTGCCCGTAGCTGTAGATCAGCCACCGGCCGTCGCTTTGCTGACGCAGGTAGATGTCCCACCACGTGTCCGGTTGGCCGACGGAGGGTGCGTCCGATTCCTTGAAGGTGCACGTCACCTTGGCGTCACCGGCGGTCTGGCTCGCGCCCTTGCAGTCAAGTGAGGAGAAGGTCGGCCACGACGAGGGACCGTCGCCCCACTGGGCCATCGGGGCAGCGTCAGTCTCGAAGTGGGCGAGCGACGCGTGCTGGTCCTTGTGGTTGATGGCGGAGAACCACGACAACGCAGCCGAGGTGGGCGAGTCGAATGCCGACACCGACACGCCGGCGGAGCCGGGGCTCGAAGCACACCCGCCCACCATGAGCAGGGCAACCGCCGTGGCGGCGGTGGCGCGAGATCGCATCGCATCCCCCAAGCGACGATCCGACCGCAGGTCAACTCGAGGGAACACTATCTGGCGAAGAGGGCTATCCATCTGACTGACACACCTCTTTGCTGGTCAGCGCTCGGCGCCGGCGATGGTGCTCAGCAGCCGAGCGCGACTCACTGGTCGGACAGGGTCCCCGACGTGTTCGTGGTCACCCGTTCGGATGGGGTGAAAGTACGTGCGATCGACTACGCGGGCGCACACAGGCGCGTATTCACGTGCCGTGACGGGTGGCGCTGCATGAGTCCGGCATCGTTGCGTGCCTGGCGACCCCGCTGTTCAGGTGCAGGGGCGGGCGACCCGGGCGCAGGAGGCGTGCTGGTGAGCTGGAGCGCTGCTCGCACGATCGGGTGCGCCACCTTGGCGGCCGGCTTGGTCCTCGCGGCTGGCGGGTGTGCGGACCATGGGTCGGCAACGATCCCGACGGAGTGCCCGCCTATCGGGCAGGAGCCGGTGGGGCAGTTGCCGACATCGCACGCGCACTCAACGTTCGTGCCCTTCGCGGCCAGCAGTGTGCTGTTGTGCTACTACCCGCTGAAGTCGCCAAGCCAAGGAGCGGTCGCATTCTCGTCGAACCTGGCGCAGCACTCTCTCGTGAACGATGCGCCGACGGCGCAACGGTTGGCGGCGGATCTTGAGGCAGCCGTCACGCAGTACGGCTGCCGCAATCCCGGCACTGACGAGATCGACGCCTACTTCCAGGGGCCCGGGCAGTCGATCGAGGTGCAGATCGGCGGCCTGATGCAGTGCCCCGGCGCACGCAACGGCGGCAAGAGCGCATGGCTGACCCCCGACGCCGTTGTCCCCGAACTCCAGAGCCTGCTGGGAATGCAGCCCTTACCGGCAGTGACGCCCTGACCCCCTGACCTGGAAGGCCCGCCTCGGTGTCAACGTCGGACTGGAACTGACCCCCTGTCGTCGGATTGGGAATGACCCCCCGACGGGCTCGTTGGTCTACTTGTCGCGGTCCTTGGCGAGTAGTTCGCGGCGGGCTCGGGTGCGGTAGGACTCGCCTGCGAGGGTGAGGACTTCGGCGTGGTGGACGAGGCGGTCGATCATGGCGGCGGCGACGACTTCGTCGCCGAAGACCTCGCCCCAGCGTCCGAAGGGCAGGTTCGAGGTGACCAGGATCGAGCCTTGCTCGTAGCGGGAGGCGACGAGCTGGAAGAACAGGTTGGCGGCGTCGGTGTCGAAGGGGATGTAGCCGACCTCGTCGATGATGATCAGCTTGTAGCGGCGGATCTTCTTCAGCTCGGCCTCCAGGGCGCCGGCGTGGTGGGCGCGGGCCAGGCGGTCGATCCAGTTCGTGGCGGTGTCGAACAGCACGGAGTAGCCGGCCTGGGCGGCCCGGATGCCCAACCCGATGGCCAGGGTGCGTCTTGCCGATCCCGGGCGGTCCGAGCAGGATCACGTTCTCGGCCTTGGGCACGAACGTGACGGTCGCCAGGTGGGCGAGCAGGTCCTTGCGCAGACTCGGTAGGTGGTCGAGGTTGAAGTCCTCCAGGGTCTTGACCGCCGGGAAGTGCGCAGTGCGGATCCGCATCGTCGCCCCGGCTGACTCGCGGTCGGCGACCTGGCGCTCGAGCACGGCCGCGAGGTACTCCTCGTGGGATCAGTTCTCGGTCCGGGCCGCGTCGGCCAGCTGCTCCCAGGTCCGCCCGATCGTGGGTGTCTTCAGGACCCGGGTCAGGTAGGCGAGCTTGGAGCTCAGGTGCTCGGCGCCGGCTGCGGTCGTCGTGGTGGTCCTGGTCGAGGTGGTCATCTGCGCTCCCTGGTGATCGGGTCGGTCTGGGACGGGCGGGGGTCGAAGTCGACGCCGAACAGGGCGTCGTAGTCCGGCAGGGCTCGGATCGCGACCACGTGCCCGTCAAGGTGAGACCGGGTGGCCTGGGTGCGGCGGCGCTGGGCGAGGTCGGCGCGCAGCAGCCGGGCGGTCTCGCGGTGGGTGGGGTCGGTGATCGTGGCTGCGGTGGCCCAGCAGCGGGCGTGGTCGGCGACGACCTGCCCGGCGCAGGTGACCACGACAC
>JAJYTJ010000222.1 GCA_021793115.1 Actinomycetes bacterium
CATCGACCCCGCGGAGATCGGCAAGAACGTGCGGGCCGACGTGCCGATCGTCGGCGACCTCGTCGAGGTCATCGCCGACCTGCTCGTCGAGCTCGAGCGCGAGCAGGCGCAGCACGGCAAGCCCGACCTCGAGGCCTGGTGGCGCCAGATCGACGCGTGGCGCTCCACCTTCCCGCTCGGGTACGACGAGACCGACGACGGCCACCTCGCGCCGCAGCACGTCATCAGCCGCATCGGCGAGATCACGGGGCCGGAGGCGGTCTACGTGGCCGGCGTCGGCCAGCACCAGATGTGGGCGGCGCAGTTCATCCGCTACCAGCGCCCGCGCGCGTGGCTGAACTCGGGCGGGCTGGGGACCATGGGCTACGCGGTGCCGGCGGCCATGGGGGCCAAGGTCGGCGCACCCGACCGCACGGTGTGGGCCATCGACGGCGACGGCTGCTTCCAGATGACCAACCAGGAGCTGGCCACCTGCACCATCAACGACATCCCCATCAAGGTCGCGGTCATCAACAACTCGTCGCTCGGCATGGTGCGCCAGTGGCAGACCCTCTTCTACGAGCAGCGCTACTCGAACACCGACCTGCACACCGGGCACGGCACGGTGCACATCCCCGACTTCGTCAAGCTCGCCGAGGCGTACGGCGCGGTCGGCCTGCGCTGCGAGACGAAGGCCGACGTCGACGCCACCATCAAGCGGGCCAACGAGATCGACGACCGCCCCGTCGTCGTCGACTTCACCGTCTCGCGCGACGCGATGGTGTGGCCCATGGTCGCCGCGGGCGTGAGCAACGACGACATCCAGTACGCGCGGGGCCTGACCCCGGCGTGGGACCGGGAGGACTGAGCCGTGACCCGTCACACCCTGTCGGTGCTCGTCGAGAACAAGCCGGGCGTGCTCACGCGCGTCGCCGGGCTGTTCGCGCGCCGCGCGTTCAACATCCACTCCCTCGCCGTGGGTCCCACCGAGCACGACGACATCTCGCGGATCACCGTCGTCGTCGACGTCGAGGCGCGGCCCCTGGAGCAGGTGACCAAGCAGCTCAACAAGCTGGTCAACGTCATCAAGATCGTCGAGCTCGAGGACGAGAGCTCGGTGCGCCGCGAGCTGCTCCTGGTCAAGGTCCGGGCCGAGGCGGCGCAGCGCACCGGGGTGCTCGAGGTGGTCGACCTGTTCCGCGCGCACGTCGTCGACGTCGGCCCCGAGAGCGTCGTCATCGAGGCGATCGGCTCGCCCACCAAGCTCACCGCGCTGCTGGCGGCCCTCGAGCCGTACGGCGTCCGGGAGATCGTCCAGTCGGGCACCGTGGCCATCGGCCGCGGCGCCCGGTCCATCACCGACCGGGCCCTCGAGCGGGTCACCCGGTCCGCCTGAGTCCGCACACACGAAGGAGAACCACACCGTGGCCGAGCTGTTCTACGACGACGACGCCGACCTGTCCGTCATCGCCAGCAAGAAGGTCGCCGTCATCGGGTACGGCAGCCAGGGGCACGCGCACGCCCTCAACCTGCGCGACTCCGGCGTCGACGTCCGCATCGGCCTGCGCGAGGGCTCGCCCTCGGTCGCCAAGGCCACCGAGCAGGGCCTCCGGGTGCTGAGCGTCGCCGACGCGGTCAAGGAGGCCGACGTCGTCGTCATCCTCGCCCCCGACCAGGTGCAGCGGATCGTCTACGCCCAGGAGATCGAGCCGAACCTCAACCCGGGCACCGCGCTCGTGTTCGGGCACGGGTTCAACATCCGGTTCGGCTACATCACGCCGCGGCCGGACGCGGACGTGTTCATGGTCGCCCCCAAGGGCCCCGGGCACCTCGTGCGCCGCGAGTACGTCGCCGGCCGCGGCGTGCCGGTCGCGATCGCCGTCGAGCAGGACGCCTCCGGCCAGGCGTGGGCGCTCGCGCTGTCCTACGCCAAGGGCATCGGCGGACTGCGGGCGGCGGGCATCAAGACGACGTTCACCGAGGAGACCGAGACCGACCTCTTCGGCGAGCAGGCCGTGCTGTGCGGCGGCGTGTCGCAGCTCATCCAGTACGGCTTCGAGACGCTGACCGAGGCCGGCTACCAGCCGGAGATCGCGTACTTCGAGGTGCTGCACGAGATGAAGCTCATCGTCGACCTCATCTACGAGGGCGGCATCACCAAGCAGCGCTGGTCGGTCAGCGACACCGCCGAGTACGGCGACTACGTCTCCGGCCCGCGGGTGATCGACCCGCACGTCAAGGAGAACATGAAGGCCGTGCTCGCCGACATCCAGGACGGCACGTTCGCGCGCCGGTTCATCGCCGACCAGGACGCCGGCGCCCCGGAGTTCAAGGCGCTCCGCGAGAAGGGCCAGAACCACCCGATCGAGCCGGTCGGCCGGGAGCTGCGCCAGCTGTTCGCGTGGGTCAAGCCCGCGGACACCGACTACCGCGAGGGCTCGGCCGCCCGCTGATCGCGGTGCGCCGCTCGCGGTGCACTCCCAAGCGGTCGGTGCAGGTGCAAGCGCACTGCACCCTTGGGAGTGCACCGCGGGCGGCCGCGGTGGCCCGATGAGACGGGACGGCCCGCCGTCCCGACGGACGGATAGGTTGCGAGGCATGACGGGAACGCAGAGCGGGTCGATCAGGCTGGCGGTCGTCGCCGGCGACGGGATCGGCCCGGAGGTCGTCGAGCAGGGCCTGCTGGTGCTGGAGAAGGCGGTCGCCGGCACGGCGACGATCGAGACGACCGAGTTCCGGCTCGGCGCGGCACGCTGGCACGCCACGGGCGAGACGCTGACGGACGACGACCTGGCGGCCATCCGAGAGCACGACGTGATCCTGCTCGGCGCCGTCGGCGACCCGACGGTGCCGTCGGGCGTGCTCGAGCGCGGGCTGCTCCTCAAGCTCCGGTTCGCGCTCGACCACTACGTCAACCTGCGTCCGTCCAAGCTCTATCCCGGCGTCGCAGGGCCGCTGGCGAACCCGGGGGACGTGGACTTCGTCGTCGTGCGCGAGGGCACCGAGGGGCCCTACGTCGGCAACGGCGGCGCGCTGCGCGTCGGCACGCCGCACGAGGTCGCCACCGAGGTGTCCGTCAACACGGCGTTCGGCGTCGAGCGCGTCGTGCGCTACGCCTTCGCGCAGGCCGCGGCCCGCCCGCGCAAGAAGCTCACGCTGGTGCACAAGCACAACGTGCTGGTGCACGCCGGCCACCTCTGGCGCCGCACGGTGGAGGCGGTGAACGCCGAGTTCCCGGACGTCACCACGGACTACTGCCACGTCGACGCCGCGACGATCTACCTCGTGACGAACCCGAGCCGCTTCGACGTCGTCGTGACCGACAACCTCTTCGGCGACATCCTCACCGACCTCGCCGCGGCGATCACCGGCGGCATCGGGCTGGCGGCCTCCGGCAACGTCAACCCCGACCGCACCGCGCCCAGCATGTTCGAGCCCGTGCACGGCTCCGCACCGGACATCGCGGGGCAGGGCAAGGCCGACCCCACCGCGACCGTGCTGTCCGTCGCGATGCTCCTGGACCACCTCGGCCTGCACGAGCAGGCCGCGCGCGTGGACGCCGCGGTCGCCGCCGACCTGGCCGAGCGCGGCGGCCGAGTACGGTCGACGGCCGAGGTGGGTGCCGACCTCGTCGCGCGCCTCTAGCCCGCCCCGGCCAGCGCGGATACCGTCGTCCCGATCCTCGTGAAAGGCCACCAGACATGAGCACCACCACCCCCGCCGACCTCTTCGCCCTGCACCGCACGGACCACCCGGTGGCTGCCGACGAGCGCGCCAGGCTGCTCGAGCACCCGCGCTTCGGCACCGTGTTCACGGACCACATGGCCCGGGTGAGCTGGACGGCCGACGGCGGCTGGGCCGACCGGCGCGTCGAGCCCTACGCGCCGCTGGTGCTCGACCCGGCGGCCGCCGTGCTCCACTACGGGCAGGAGATCTTCGAGGGTCTCAAGGCGTACCGGCACGCCGACGGCTCGGTCTGGTCGTTCCGGCCGCAGGCCAACGCCGCCCGCTTCGCGCGGTCCGCGCACCGGCTGGCGTTGCCGATGCTGTCCGAGGAGGACTTCCTCGGGGCGATCACGGCGCTCGTGTCGGCGGACCGGGACTGGGTGCCTTCGGGGGACGAGACGAGCCTGTACCTGCGCCCGTTCATGTACGCCGCGGAGCGGTTCCTCGGCGTGCGGCCCGCGCGCGCGGTCGAGTTCCTCACCATCGCCTCGCCGGTGGGTCCGTACTTCGCCTCGGGCGGCGTGCAGCCGGTGTCCATCTGGATCTCCGCCGACTACCACCGCGCCGGTCCCGGCGGCACCGGCGCCGCCAAGTGCGGCGGCAACTACGCCGCGAGCCTGCTGCCGCAGCAGGAGGCCTACGACAAGGGCTTCGACCAGGTGTGCTTCCTCGACGTGGCCGGCGAGACGCTCGAGGAGCTCGGCGGCATGAACGTCATGGTGGTGCACGCCGACGGACGCGTGACCACCCCGGCGATCTCCGGGACCATCCTCGAGGGCGTCACGCGATCCTCGATCCTCACGCTGCTTTCCGACGCGGGGCACGAGGTCTCGGAGGAGCCGGTGCGGCTCGACGAGCTGACCGTGGGCCTGGCCAGCGGCGAGGTCGCCGAGGTGTTCGCGTGCGGCACGGCGGCCGTGATGACGCCGATCGGCCGGCTGGCGTCCGACGACTTCGACGTGACGGTCGGCGACGGCGGTGCCGGCCCGGTGACCCTGGCGATCCGCGAGCAGCTGACGGACATCCAGTACGGCCGCGCGGCGGACACGCACGGCTGGATGCACCGCCTGCTCTAGGCTCGCTCGCCGGCCGCCCCTGCCACCCCGGCGCCCCACCACGGGCGCCCCGCCTCCGGTGCCCCGCCTCCGCCTCCGGTGCCCCGCCTCCGCCTCCGGTGCCCCGCCTCTGGTGCCTCGCCTCCGGTGCCTCGCCTCCGGTGCCCCGCCTCCGGTGCCCCGCCTCCGCCTCCGGTGCCCCGCCTCTGGTGCCTCGCCTCCGGTGCCCCGCCTCCGGTGCCTCGCCTCCGGTGCCTCGCCTCCGGTGCCCCGCCTCCGCCTCCGGTGCCCCGCCTCTGGTGCCTCGCCTCCGGTGCCTCGCCTCCGGTGCCCCGCCTCTGGTGCCTCGCCGCCGGTGCCTTGCGTCCGGTGGC
>JAJYTJ010000223.1 GCA_021793115.1 Actinomycetes bacterium
GGGTGCCGCGGCACCGGCGGCCGCCGGTTCCCGCCGCGGCCCGGCGGCGGGCGCGCCCGCCTCGTCCGTACCGGCACGCTCGGTGACGCCCGCCGCCGGCCAGCCCGCGCCGCGTCACCGGTCGCGCCGGTCGTCGGCCCCCGCCGGGACTCCGGCCACGCTCGCCGAGCGGTCGCGCCGCGGCTGACCGGTCGCCGTCCGGCTGACCCGTTGCGCCGCGGCAGACCCGTTGCGGTCCGGCTGACCCGTTGCGGTCCGGCTGACCCGTTGCGGTCCGGCTGACCCGTTGCGGCGCACCTGCTCAGGTGCTGCCCTACGCCGCCCCGCTCAGGCCGCCGACAGTCCGCGCCGCACGGCGTCCGGCAGCGCGGTCGACGGCCTCTATCACTGCTCGTCACCAGGCGCGCGCGGCCGACGACGCCCCGATCGCGATCCCGTCCGTGAACGGTTCCAGCACCCACGCGGTCCACGCGGGCCGCACCACCGCGGCCAGCGTCACCCGCACGGTGCGGCCGTCCGGGCAGGAGGCGGTCACCACCCGCAGGCCGGTCCACCGCGCCGAGGGGTCCGGGTGCTCGTGCAGGTAGGCGTCGACGACGGCCACCACCTCGTCGTCCGACGGCCCCAGCCTGGCCCTGCCCGTGCCGCCCGGTCCGGGCCGCTCGGCGCCCGACGCGGCCGGAACACCATCCGTGGCGGCCGGGCCACCCTCCGTCGCAACCGGCCCACCCTCCGTCACGGCCGGCCCGCCGTCCGCCGCAGCCGACCCGCCGACCGTCCCGGGCCCACCGCCCGACGGCGCGAAATAGGCCTCGTCGGACACCCGCTCGGCCGCGGCCAGCGCCGCGAGGTCGGCGAGCGCGGCCAACCGGGTGCGTTCGAGGTGCACCTGCGCGGCCGAGGTGACCACGGCGACGACCGCGAGCGCCAGCACGACGAACCCGATGACGAGCACCGTCACCTGCCCGTCGTCGCGCCCGGCGGCAATCCGCCACCGCCCCGTCACGGCGCCGCCCGGTACTCGTCCACCACGCCCGTGCGCTGCGCCGTCACCGGGATCTCCAGCGGCACGGCACGCCGCACGAGCGGCGGCACGAACGGCAGCGGAACCGTCAGCCGGACGCCGACCGTCACCTCGCTGCCCGGCGCCAGGCACGCGTCCGAGCACGCGATCGACAGGGCGCCGGCCGGGTCGTCGCCCAGCCCCTGGTCCGCGATCGCCACGCCCGCCGCCGCCACGGCACGGTCCGGCGCCTGCGCGGGGTCGTCCGACGCGACGTAGACCCGCACCGCCTCGCGGGCCGCGCCCTCGGCCGCGAACGTCGCCGCCTCCAGCCGCCCCACGACGAGCACGAGGTACACCAGCGGCACGAGGAGCACGAGCGCGAGCCCGAGGAACTCGACGACCGCGCTGCCCTCGTCGCCCCAGGGCCGGCCGGCGAACGGCCCCCACCGCGCCGCGCTACGACCTCCATCGCGCCCGGCCGTCACGGCCCCTCCACCATGGCGTGCCCGCGCACCACGAGCGTGCCGCCCGGCCCCAGCAGCCCGACCACCGGCAGGGGCGCCCGCACCGTCACCTCGACCACGTCGACGCCGCCCACGCGCGTGCGCGCCGCCGTGACGTCACGGGCGTAGGCGCCCGTGAGCGCCGCCGTGGCGAGCTCGACGGTGCGCGCCACGCCGTCGCGTGGCTCTCGGCCCGCCGCCGCGGCGTACCGCGCACCCTGCGCGGCGCAGTCCGTGAGCGTCGTGCGCACGTGGAGCACGAGCGCCAGCTGCACGAGAGCGACGAACAGCACCGTGACGAGCCCACCGACGAGGACGAAGTCGACGACCGCCGCCCCGGCGTCTACGGCGCGGTGGGCGTCACCGAGGCGATGGCGTTCTGGAACAGCTGCACCAGCGCGTCGCCGGCGACGAACCACAGCACGGACACCAGCCCGGCCGTCATGAGCGTCACCAGCACCCAGCCCGGCACGTCCCCGCGGTCGTCCCGCGCCACCCGCCGCACCCGCCGCACCGCGCCCACCACTGCCCCCATCGCTCTCTCCTTCCCGCCGGCCGACGGCCGGACCCCGGACCTTCACATCCCCACCCGCAGCACGACGAGCGAGGGGTAGACGGCGAACAGCACGGTCACCGGCAGCACCAGGAACACCACCGGCAGCATCTGGAGGATCTCCTTGCGGCCGCCGGCCTCCATGAGCGCGCGGCGGCCCTCGCTGCGCACGTCCTGCGCCTGCGCCCGCAGCACCTCGGCGAGCGGTGTGCCGCGCTCCAGCGCCACCGCGACCCCCTCGGCGAACCGTGCCAGCGCGGGCAGGCCCGTGCGGGCCGCGAGCGCGTCGAGCGCGGTCGTCAGCGGCACGCCGGCCCGGGCGTCGGCGAGCGCCGCACGCAGCTCGTCGGACAGCTCACCGCGCGTGGACCGGGCCACGCGCTCGAGCGCCCCGGCGGCGCCCTCGCCCGCGCCGACCGCGAGCGCCAGCAGCTCGGCGACGGTCGGCAGCTCGCTCATGAGCCGCGCCTCGCGGGCGCGCACCTGCCGGGTCAGCGACCAGTCGCGGGCGAGCGCCGCGAGCAGCCCCGCGACGGCGACGAGCACCGCGAGCGCGAGGGGCGAGCCGCGCCTCGTCGTGCCGACGACGAGCGCGACCGCCAGCCCCGCGGCCAGCCCGCAGGCTCCCCAGACCACCTGGCCCGCGCGGAACTGCTCGACCGACTCGGCGCGCCCCGCGCGCACCAGCCGGCGGCGCAGCTCGGCCGCGGGCGACCCCAGCCGGCCGACGAGCCGCGCGGCGTCGGCGAGGAACGGCGCGGCGAGCCGTGCCAGCCCGGCCAGTGGTGCCGGCTCGTCGAGCAGCCCCGACCCGGTGCGCCGGGGCCGCAGGTAGGGCGCCAGCCGGCGCTCGAGCGACGGCTGGCGAGCGACCCGGTGCGCGGCGAGCAGCACCACGCCCAGCCCCAGCAGGAGCCCGGCCAGCGCGCCGATCACCGCAGCACCCGCGGGTCCTCGGGGAGCGCGCCGAGCCGCAGCATGAGCCGGTAGGCCGCCACCGAGCAGGCGGCGCCGGCGACGAGCACGAGCACGCCCGTGGGCGTGTCGTAGGCGGCCGCGGCCTGGCTCCGCGAGCCGAGCATCGCGAGCACGACCCAGGGCGCCGCGACCGCCAGCCGGGCTGCGTTCACGGTCCACGACGCGCGCGCCTCGAGCTCGCCCCGCGTTGCCAGGTCCTCGCGCAGGAAGGCCGACAGGGTCCGCAGCAGCCCGCCGAGGTCCGTGCCGCCGACGTCCCGCGTGAGGCGCAGCGCCTCGACGATCCGGTCCGCCACCGGGTCGGCCAGCCGGTCCTTGAGCGCGTCGAGGCTGTCGCCGAAGCGGCCCGAGGCCCGGTAGTCGACCGCGAACGCGGCGAACGGCGGGCGCAGCTCCACGGGCCCGCGCTCGGCGAGCGCCGCCACCGCCTCGGGGAGCGACATGCCGGCCCGCACGGCGGAGGCCAGGTCGTCGACCGCCTGCGGCCAGCACCGCCGCAGCCGCCGCACGCGCCGCCGCGCCCGGGACCGCAGCGCCAGCCAGGGCAGGCACGCGCCGAAGGCCGCCGCGAGGCACGCGGCGGCCGGCACGGGGACGGCCACCAGCGCCAGGCACCCGACGACGAGCGCGGCGCCGAGCGTCGCGGGCACGAGCGCGACGGGCCGCACGCCCGTGACGCCGGCCTGGGCCAACGTGTCGCGGACCCGGTGGGCGACCCGGCCGGAGGGGCGCCGCGGGGGCGCCGGCCAGCACGACCACCACACGCAGGCCAGCCCCGCGCCGAGCACGAGCCCCACCACCACGCCCACGGCCGGCTCAGTCCCGCGCCCGCAGCAGCGCGGCCAGGTCCGCACCCACGCGCGCGAACCGCTCGGGGTGCGGCGGGAACCCGTCGCCCCGCACCAGCCGGCCGTCGCGCTCGACGAAGAGCTCCGCCGTCTCCACCACGCCGGCCTCGACGCGCCCCGGCACCGCGACGATCTCGCGCACGGCGCGGCGGCCCTGCGCGTCGAGCGCCAGGTGCACCACGAGGTCCACCGCGCCGGCCACGGTGGGGACCACGAACGCCGACGACACGTTCTCGCCCGCGAGGAGCGGCAGCGTGCACAGCTTGACGAGCGCCTCGCGCGCCGAGTTCGCGTGGAGCGTGCACATCGCGGGGATGCCGGCGTTGAGCGCGAGCAGCAGGTCGAGCGCCTCCGCCTCGCGCACCTCCCCCACGAGCAGCCGGGACGGGCGCATCCGCAGCGCCTCCTTCACCAGGCGCCGCAACGGGATCTCGCCCGTGCCCTCGAGGTTGGGCTGGCGGCACTGCATCGCCACCCAGTCCCGCGCCGCGAGCCGGAGCTCGAACACCTCCTCGCAGCTGATGACGCGCTCGCGCGCCGGGATCGCGCCCGCCAACGCGTTGAGCGCCGTGGTCTTTCCTGCCTGCGTGGCGCCCGACACCAGCACGTTGAGCCCGGCGCGCACGGCGGCGGCGAGGAACGCGGCGGCCTGCGGCGGCATCGACCCGAGCGCCACGAGGTCGTCCAGGCCGGTGGCCCGCACCACGTGCTTGCGGATGTTGATGGCCCACCGCCGGGTCACGTCCGGGATGACGACGTGCAGCCGCTCGCCCCCCGGCAGCTGCGCGTCGACGAACGGGCTCGACATGTCCAGGCGCCGGCCGGTGGTCTTGAGCATCTGCTCGACGAGGTCGCGCACCTGGGCCTCGGAGAGGATCGTCGTGGTGAGCTCGGCGACTCCGCCGCGGGCCACGAACACCTGCGACGGCGAGTTGATCCAGATCTCCTCGACGGCCTCGTCGTCGAGGTACCGCTGGAGCGGCCCGAGCCCGGCGACCGCGTCGACCACCTGCTTGTGGACCGCCGCGGCGTCGTCGAGCGGCGGTACGGCGCCCAGCACCGACCGCTCGTCGTAGTCGGCGATCGCCGCCGACACCAGCGCCCGCACCCCGTCGGGGTCGCGCGCCGGATCCAGCCCCCGCCGGCGGATGAGCTCGCGCACCTCACGCTCGACGAGGACCGCCCCGTCCCAGGACATGCCCCCACCCCTCGGTCTGTCGTCTGCCACCGCAGCCCGATGGGCCG
>JAJYTJ010000036.1 GCA_021793115.1 Actinomycetes bacterium
CTTGGACCGGGGGTGGTCGGCGGGGATGAAGGTGGAGCGGGGCATGCGGGAGACCGCCTCCGGGGCGTCGTTGGGGGGGATTGCTTCACACATGATAAGTACTACGTCCGCGTGGTTGTTCCCCGGGCCGCCCGGTGAGACGACGGCCTGTGACGAACGCGACAGGCGCGCGGGGCACGACACACCCCGGGGTGGCACGCCGGCGCGTGCCCGCCGGCCCGGCACGCTCGTGCCGAGGTCGCGCACGAGATCTGCGCCGCGCGCCCCGATCTGGCCTACGGTCTGATCTCGTGACCGTCCTCATCCTGCTGCGCAACGGACAGAGCCTGGCGGACGCCCGGCAGGCCTTCGCGGGGCTGCTGGACCCTGAGCTGACCATCACCGGCATCGCCGAGGCCCAGGGGGTGGCCGACCTCCTGGCGAGCCGCGGCGTGCGCGTCGACCTCGTCGTGACCTCGCCCCTGGCCCGCGCGGCCCAGACGGCGGACGCCGTCGTCGCGCGGCTCGGCCGGCCCGACACCCCACGGGTGACCACGTGGCGGCTGGCGGCGCGCGACCTGGGCTGCCTCACCGGCGTGGCCAAGCCACGCGCGATCGAGCTGTTCGGCGCCGAGTCGATGAGCGAGTGGCGCTTCTCGACCGACGGCCGCCCGCCGGCCGCGAGCCCGGAGCGCGCACGCGCGCTGCCGTGGCGCCCGGGCGCCGATCTGGTCGACCACCTGCCGTTCGGCGAGGGCGAGTCGCTGCGCCAGGTGGAGGACCGGCTGCTGCCGCTCTGGCAGGACGAGCTGCGGCCGGCCCTGGCCGCGGGCCGCACGGTGCTCGTCGTCGCCCACACCGACTCGCTGCGGGCGCTGCGCCGCGTCGTCGAGGGCCGCGAGCAGGACGAGGGCGACACGCTGCGCGTGGTCCCCGCGCAGCCGCTGGCCTACCGCGTCGACGCCACCGGCGACGTCATCGCGCCGGCGCTGTACCTGGAGAACCAGGCCGCAGTGTGACCACCAGCACCGCGGCGACGGCCATCCACGCGGCGGCGTAGCCGAACGCCAGGCCGGCCGAGCCGGCGGCCCACAGCACGCCGGCGACGAGCGAGGCGCCGAGCGCGCCCACCGCCTGCGTCACGCCGAGCAGCCCGTAGCCGTTGCCGCGCAGGCGGTCGGGCAGCTGGCGCGCGACGAACGTGGACTCCGACGTCTCGCCCAGCCCGATGCCCAGGCCGGCGAGCAGGAAGCCCACGAGAGGCGCCGCCCACCCGGCGGGTCCCAGCCCGAACACCAGGTAGCCGCCGACGTAGAGGACCGCGCCCGCCAGCAGCACCACGCGCGGCCCACGCCGGTCCGCGAGCGAGCCCCCGACGAGCGCCGCGCCGGTGGCCGCGGCGTTGTGCGCGGCGTACATGAGGATGGCCAGGCTCGTCGCCGCGGTGGCGGAGCGGCCCGCCGCCTCCAGCTGCGTCGTCGCCCGCAGGATGAGGAACGTCGTCGCCAGGTTGCCGATCTCGAAGCAGGCGACCGGCACCAGCACGCGCGCCAGGCCAGCCTCGCGCAGCTCACGGAGGTTGAAGCTGAGCCGCCGGCGGCCCCCCGGCGCGGCGAGGCTGCGGCGCGCCTCCCGCGCGGCGACACCGATCGCCGCGACCGCGAGGAACCCGGGCACGAAGGCCCACAGCATCGCGTGCCGCACGCCCATGACGGCGACGAGCGCGGCCGCCAGCAGCGGCCCCACGAGCGCGCCCAGGTTGTCCCCGGCCCGTTCCAGGCCGCTCGCGCGCCCGTACGCGCGCGGCGGTGTCAGCGACATGAGCAGCGCGTCGCGCGCCGGCGAGCGCACGCCGCGCGACGCCCACGCCACCGCCCGCAGCACCGCCACCTGCCACACGGCGGTGGTCAGCCCGATCGCGGCGGTCGCCACCGCCGTGAGCAGGTAGCCGCCGGAGGCGAGGCGCCCGCGACGCTCGCGGTCGGCCGCGAGCGGGCCGCCGGCCAGCTTCGCGACGCCGACGAGCGCGTCCGAGACGCCCTCGATGGCACCCAGCGCGGCCGGGCCCGCGTGCAGGGTCGTCGTGAGGAATCCCGGCAGCAGGCTCGTCACGAGCTCGTGCCCGGCGTCCGAGCCGAACGACGCGACCCCCACCGACGCGATGCCCGGCGTCAGCCAGCGCTCCCCCGGCTCCCGCCGCCTGACCTCGTCGTCCGCCTCGTCCGTCACGGGACCCATCCTGCTAGCCTGGCGCCGCCCGCCGGCACACCGAGCGGGCCGCGGCGGGCGGCACGGCGGTCGCCCCGCAGGGAGGGTCCCGATGGTGGCGTCGACCTGGGTGCGCACGCCGGAGCTGGACGCGTTCGGCCCGTGGATCCTGCCGGTGGGCACGCCCGACGAGGTCCCGGCCCTGTTCCGCGACGTCGTCGACCTCACCGGCGCACGCACCGTCGTCAAGGTGCCCCGACCCCTGGATCGGCGTGACGCGCGGGCCGGCATGGACCTGTACGACACCGTGGTCGCCGTCCGGGCCGACGGCGTCGAGGTCTGGTCCCGCGTGCCCGCGGCACCGGACGGCCGCGTGCGCCGGTGGCTGGCGGCGGGCGACCTCCTGGCCGTCCAGGACAGCACCGACCTGCTGGACGGCCTGCTGCGGCTGCACGCGACCGGCGGCGTGACCGTGGACGTGCCCTACAACGGCGCGTCGGCCGACGTGGTGCTCGCCCTGCTGGCCGAGGTGCGCGCGTTCTGGCGCACCTCGGGCGGTCCGCCGCAGCGGGTGCCCGAGATGCCGCTGGACGCCCTCGGGCTCGACGACATCGGCCTGGTGAGCCACCACCGCGACCTGTCCCGCCACGACCCGCAGCTGCGCCCGCTGGTGCTGCGCCGCCGGCGCACCGCGCGCCGCGCCGGCAACGGGTTCGTGCGCACCGTGCAGGGCGCGTGGCCCATGGCCCTGCAGGCCGCCGTCGTGGAGACCACCGGCTCGGAGCTCGTCGTGCTGCACCGCCGCGCGTGGCTGCAGCGCGGCCACCGCGGCGTCGCCTCGCTCGCCACCACCGTGGTGCCGCTGACGCGCGACCTGCGCGTCGAGACCACGCCCGACCCGCGCTGGAGCGGCATCCGGCGGTTGCGGCTCGCTCCCACGGACATCACGCTGCTGGCCGTCGCGGACGACGGCGTCGAGGACGCGGTGCGCGGCCTGCTCGGGCGCGGCTGACCGCGGCCGCGGAGCCCACCACCGGGCGCGGCGCCGCGGCCGACACCTCGGGGCGCCCACCCGCGCGTCCTCGCCCGGCGTGGACGACGATCCGGTCACGGCCACCTGCCGCTCCAGGCGGAGGTGCGCGTGCCGCACGACGAGCAGTCCTCTCCTCCCCCCGCGAGCTACGTGTCGGGGACGGTGCTGGGGGGTGACGGACGAGCGGCCCGCGTCCTGATCGTCGGGCGTTCGTTTGGAACGAGCGCTGTTGCGAAATTCGACTCGCGGTGCGTAGCGTCGCGGTGGGTCAGGCCATGGCCCGGCACGACTCGCGAGGGGATCACCCGACATGGCGAGCAACGCGAAGGACGTCACCAGCGCCCTCACCTCGGGGGTGTCGTTCGAGACCGGGGCCTTCCGGTACGACGTCACGAACGACCGCTGGTGGTGGTCCGACGAGGTGTACCGGATGCACGGTTTCGAGCCGGGGGAGGTCGTGCCGACCACGGCGATGATCCTGGCCCACAAGCACCCGGACGACCGGGAGCGCTACGCGGGGGCGCTGACGAGCACCAGCCTGCTCGGCGGCACGTTCGCGTCGCTGCACCGCATCCTCGACGCCCAGGGGCAGGAGCGCGTCCTGGCGGCCGTCGGCGAGGCCCAGCCCTCCGGCGCCGGCGCGCGCGTCACCGAGATCACGGGGCACTTCGTCGACGTGACCGCCGCCGTGCGCCTGCTCGCCGCCGACGAGGCGACGCGCCAGATCCGGCAGGCCGACGAGCGGCGGGCCGTCATCGACCAGGCGATGGGCGTCACCGCGGCGCGGACCGGGGTGTCCATCGAGGAGGCGTTCGACCTGCTGCGCGGCGCCTCCATGCGGTCCAACGTCAAGCTCCGCACGCTCGCGGAGCGCGTGGTGGCCAACGCCCGGCGCGCGGCACCCAGCACCGACCTGCTGGCTGACCTCGTCCGCCCCTCCGACGAGCCCACCCCGGAGACCACCCCCGCCGACCGCTGACCGCCGCCGCCGCGCGCGCTCGCTCCCGGGGCGGCCGGGGCGGCCGCGGGCGCTCGCCCCGGGCGGGGGTCACGCCGGGGCGGCGGGGGCGCCCGGGGCGAGGTCGACCACCAGGGGACGGTGGTCCGAGACGCCGGCGTCCGGGGCGGCCGCGCCCGCGGCGTGCACGTCGCCGTCGAGCAGCACGTGGTCGATCTGGCGCACCGGCGCGGCGGCGGGGAACGTCGGCACCTGCGCCGCCGGCCGCCACCCGGTGGCCCGCACGGCGGCCCGCGTCCCGAGGTTGAGGTCGCCGAGCAGGACGAGGGGCCGCGGCAGCCCGCGGCAGGCCTGCGCGAGCCGGTGCAGCTGCACCACGTTCCACCCCGGGATGAAGCTCAGGTGCGTCGCCACCACGGTGAGCGGCCCCTGCGGCGTGTCCAGCTCCGCCGACACGGCGGCGCGCGGCTCGTCGCGCGTGAGCTGCGGCCACCGGTGTCCCGGGTGGAGCACCGGGACGGTCCGCGCCAGGGCCGGCAGCGCGGTCACGTGCCACGCCCGCACCGGGAACCGCGACACCAGGGCGATCCCGTAGGCCGCCGTGTCCGGCTGCTCCATCCCGGAGGCCGCGGTCCACGTCCCCGGCACGCCGTGCAGCGTGGCGACGAACCGGTGCTCGGCGGCGTGGGCCGCCCGCGCCGCGACGGTGGTGAGGTCGGCCTGCAGCGAGCGCGGCTGGTCGCGGTCCACCTCCTGCAGCGCGAGCACGTCGGCGTCGATCCGGCGCACCGCGGCGGCGAACCGCGCGACGTCGACGCGACCGTCGACGAGCGAGCGCCCGTGCAGGATGTTGAACGTCGCGACGCGCACCTGGTCGATCCTCCCTGCCGGGGTGCCGACGCGCTCGGCGTCGGGTAGGAACGTCGGATGGACGATCGTGCGGCCCTCCAGGACGGCCTGCGCCTGGTGGCCGTCGCGCTGGAGGACGCGGGGGTCCCGTTCGCCCTCGTCGGCGGCTACGCGGCGTGGGCGCGCGGCGCGCCCGAGCCGAGCCACGACGCGGACTTCGTCGTGCGGGAGGCGGACGTGCCGCGCGCCCGCGAGGCGATCGCGGCCGCCGGCCTGGAGCTGTCCGACCCGCCGGAGAACTGGCTCTTCAAGGCGTACCACCACGGGGCGCTCGTCGACGTGCTCTTCCGGATGGTCGGCGAACCCGTCACCGACGAGATGCTGGCCAGCAGCGACGTGCTCGAGGTGCTCGCGGTGCGCATGCCTGTGCTGTCCGCGACGGACATCCTCTCGGCGAAGATGCGCGTGCTGGGCGAGCACTACTGCGACCTCACGCCGCTGCTGGCCATGGCACGGGCGCTGCGCGAGCAGGTCGACTGGGAGCGGCTGCGCGACGAGACGGCCGACCACCCGTTCGCGCGAGCGTTCCTCCACCTGCTCCACGAGCTCGCCGTGGCGCCCCTCGGCCCGCGGGCCCGGCCGCCGGCCGCCCGGACCTGACGCCGCCTCAGTGCACCAGGTGGTCGACATCGACCCCGAGCTGCACCTGGTCGTTCGCCACGTCGGCGATGTCGTCCGCCGCTGCGTAGCGCCGCCCCGCGAACAGCCCCTTGAGGTCGACGAGCACGTAGCCCGCCCGCAGCAGCCGCGCGCGCTCGACCTCGGGCAGGTCGTCGCCCAGCCCGGCGGCGAACAGTCCTCCGGCCGGGTTGCCCACGCCGCCACCGCCGACCACCACGCCCACCGGGCTGGCCACCGGGACTCCCCCGGCCTCAGCGGGCGGCTCGGGCACCGTGGCCGCCTCCGGGTCCCCCGGCACCACGTCCTTGACGCTGCCGATGTCGGCGCCGTCCACGTCGAGGACGCGCATACCGGGACGCACCTGCTCGATGGGCCGCGGGCCGCCCGTCGCGCCCATGCCGATGTCCGTGCCAGTGCTCATCGTCGTCTCCCTCCGGAGGAGGGCGCACCCGCGCCCTCTGCGCCGCCCAGGACCACGGCGGCCACGCCACCACGGCGGTGTCCCCACCGGCGGTCGCGCCCTGGCCTCCATCGTGCGGCGCTGCGGGTGCCGCCGCACCCCGGAGCGCTGCGACCAGCAGCGCCGCGGATGCGCGACGGCCGCGCACGGGTGAGCCTGGGGTGACGGACCGCCCACAGGAGGAGCCCATGAGCCCCGAGACGTCGCAGCCCGTCACGGTCGACGGGCACCGCATCCGGCTCACCCACCTCGACAAGGTGCTCTACCCGCAGACGGGCACGACGAAGGGCGAGGTGCTCGACTACCTCGCCCGCATCGCGCCGGCGCTCCTGCCCCACGTGCGCCACCGGACGGCCACGCGCAAGCGCTGGCCCGACGGCGTCGAGGGCCCGGTGTTCTTCCAGAAGAACGCGGACGCCTCGACGCCGTCCTGGGTGCGCACGCACCGCATCCGGCACACGAGCTCGACGAACGACTACGTGCTGGTGGACGACCTGGCGACCCTCACCTGGCTGGGCCAGACGGCCACGCTCGAGATCCACGTGCCGCAGTGGCGCGTGGGCCGCGCCGGCGCGCACCTCGCGCCCGACCGGGTCGTGCTCGACCTCGACCCGGGCGAGGGCGCCGGCCTGCCGGAGTGCGCCCACGTGGCGCTCCTCGCGCGGGACATCCTGCGCGGCATGGGCCTGGACCCGATGCCCCTGACGAGCGGCTCCAAGGGCATCCACCTCTACGCGGCGCTCGACGGCCGGCAGGACACCGACCAGGTGAGCGCGGTCGCCCACGAGCTGGCGCGCTACCTCGAGGCGGAGCACCCCGACCTCGTCGTGAGCGACATGAAGAAGTCGGTGCGGGCCGGCAAGGTGCTCGTCGACTGGTCGCAGAACAACGGCAGCAAGACGACGATCGCGCCGTACTCGCTGCGGGGGCGCGCGCAGCCCACGGTCGCGGCGCCGCGCACGTGGGAGGAGATCGCCGACCCCGGCCTGCGACACCTGACGTACGACGAGGTGCTGGCGCGCGTCGAGCGCGACGGGGACCTGCTCGCGGGCCTCGCCGAGGGCCACCTCTCCCAGCTCGAGCCGACGCCCGAGCACCTCGCCCGCCTCGAGGCGTACCACGCCAAGCGCGACCCGGCCCGCACCCCGGAGCCCTTCGGCAGCGGCGAGCCCCGCTCCGCCGGCACGCCGCCGCGGTTCGTCATCCAGGAGCACCACGCCCGCCGCCTGCACTTCGACTTCCGGCTGGAGCACGAGGGCGTGCTCGTCTCGTGGGCCCTGCCCAAGGGCGAGCCCACCTCGTCGACGCAGAACCACCTCGCCGTGCAGACCGAGGACCACCCGCTGGCGTACGGCGACTTCGAGGGCGAGATCCCCAAGGGGGAGTACGGCGGCGGCACGGTCTCGATCTGGGACCGCGGCACGTACGACGAGGAGAAGTGGCGCGAGGGCGCCGAGGTCATCGTCACTCTGCACAGCGAGCGGCGCGGCTCGCGCCGGCTGGCGCTCATCCGCACGGGCAAGGGCGACGACGAGAGCTCGTGGCTCATCCACCGGACCAAGGACCAGCCCGGGGACGCGCCCGACGAGGGCGCTGCAGCCCCGGGCGCGACCGACGAGAGCACCCCCGCCGCCGGTGCCGCCGACGAAAGCACTCCGCCCCCCGCTGCCGCCGACGAGAGCCCCGCAGAGCCCGGTGGGGCCGGCCGGGACTCCGGCCGCGCCGCGGAGGGCGCCTCACGGCCCGCGGGCCCGTCGCGGCCGCCGGTGCCGGCGGACGGGCCGGCCGAGGGGCGCGGCGCCGGGATCGTCGTGCCGCTGCGGCCGATGCTGGCCTCGCCGGCCACGGTCGGCGAACGGCGGGAGCTGACGGCCGACGGCACGGCGCGCGAACCGCGCTGGGCCTTCGAGATGAAGTGGGACGGCTACCGCGCGCTCGCGGTGGTCGAGGCCGCGGCCGACGGGAGCCGGCGGCTGCGGCTGCTCTCACGCACCGGGCAGGACCTCACGGCGGCGTACCCGGAGCTGCACGTGCTGGCCGAGCGGGTTCGGGGCGAGCTGCCGGTGGTGCTCGACGGTGAGGTCGTGGCGCTGGACACCGCCGGGCGCCCCGACTTCCGGCGACTGCAGCGGCACACCGGGACGGTGGACCTCATGGTGTTCGACGTGCTCCAGGCGGGGTCCCGGTCGCTGCTGGGCACGCCCTACGACGAGCGGCGCCGGCTGCTGGCCGACGTCCTCGACCCCTCCCGCCCGGTGCACGTGCCGCCTGCCTTCGACGGCGACCTCGATGCGGCCATCGCGACGTCGCAACGGCTGGGGCTCGAGGGCGTCATGGCCAAGCGGCGGGACTCGACGTACCTGGCGGGGCGCCGCTCCCGGGCGTGGCTCAAGCTCAAGCACACGCTCATGCAGGAGGTGCTCGTCGTCGGCTGGCGGCCGCTGCACGCGGGCGAGCCCCGGTCCGACGACCGCTTCGTCGGCGGCCTGCTGCTGGCGGTGCCCGGCCCGGACGGCACGCTGCGCTACGCCGGCCGCGTGGGCACGGGGTTCACCGACGCGGAGCGCCGCGCGGCGGCCGCCCGGCTGGCCCCGCTCGAGCGCCGCACCCCTCCCCTTGAGGGCGTGCCGCGGATCGATGCCCGGCACGCCCGTTGGGTGCGCCCCTCCCTCGTCGGCGAGGTCGAGGCGGCCGAGTGGACCGGCGACCCATCGCGGGACGCCGAGGCCCGCCTGCGGGCGCCGTCGTGGCGCGGCTGGCGCGAGGACAAGCCTCCCCACGAGGTGACGCTCGACCTCTGACCCCCTGGTCCCCACCACCCGCACACCCGTCCCACCGGTCCCCACCACCCGACCCCGTCCCAACCCGCCCCCACCGTTCGGCGAACACGGCAGTTGGTGTCGAACACGGCACTCCGGCCTGCCGTGTTCGACACCAACTGCCGTGTTCGGCGAGGGGTGACGGCCGGACCGGAGGGGAGGGGACGGTGGGGAGGGGACGGAGGGGAGGGGACGGGGGGGAGGGGACGGTGGGGAGGGGACGGTGGGGAGGGGACGTGGTGGTCCGTGACCGGCGTCAGCCCGTCTTCTTGCGGGCGCGGGAACGGGCGGGGGACTCGGCCTCGTCGGCCGCGCCGCCGCGCTTCGCCTTGGCCTCCGCGACGCTCTTGCGCAGCGCCTCCATGAGGTCGATGACCTCCGCGCCGCCGCCCTCCTCGGCACGCTCGCCGAACGTCGCGGCGGTGTCCACCGCCTCGCCGCGCTCGAGCTTGGCCGTGACGAGCTGGCGCAGCTGCGCCTGGTACTCGTCGGTGTACTGCTCTGGCGCGAAGTCGCCCGCGAAGCTGTCGACCAGCTGCTTGCTCATGGCCAGCTCCCGGTCGGTGACCTGCACCTTCTCCGACAGCGACGGGAAGTCGGCTGCGCGCACCTCGTCGGCCCAGAGCAGGGTCTGCAGCACCAGCACGTCGCCACGCACGCGCAGCGCCGCCAGGCTGGTGCGTTGGCGCAGCGCGAACTTCACCACCGCGGTGCGGTCCGTCGCCTCGAGGGTCTGCCGCAGCAGCACGTACGCCTTCGTGGACGTCGAGCCGGGCTCGAGGTAGTACGTGCGGTCGAGCGTGATCGGGTCGATCTGCTCGCTCGGCACGAACTCGACCACCTCGATCTCCCGATCCCGCTCGGCCGGTAGCGACGCGAGGTCGTCCTTGGTGAGCACCACCGTGCGCTCGCCGTCGTCGTACGCGCGGTCGATGTGCTCGTACGGCACCTGCTCGCCGTCGAGCTCGCACACCCGCTGGTACCGGATGCGGCCGCCGTCCGCGTCGTGCACCTGGTGCAGCGGCACGTCGTGGTCCTCGGTCGCGCTGTAGAGCTTGACCGGCACGTTGACGAGCCCGAAGGCGACCGACCCCTTCCACATCGCACGCATAGGACCATGGTCCCCCGTCCCCCGGCCGCCGGCCAGGGCTCGGTCCTCGGGCCCGGTGCCGGGGCCGCCTTCCGGCGCGCGGCTCAGTGGTGCCGCAAAGCGTCGATGAGCTGCCGCTTGGTCATGGACGACCGCCCGCGGATGCCCACCTCGGCCGCCCTACGGTGCAGCTGGTCGACGGTCCAGCCGGCGTAGTCGCCCGACTCACCGCCCTGGGCCGCGACCGCGCTGCGGCCGCGGGCAGCGCTGGCGTTCGCGATGCGCGCCGACTTCTCCTTGCTGTTGCCCTCGTCGCGCAGCCTCTCGTCGAGGTCCTTGTCCTTGACGCTGGGACCCGGGTTCCGTCCTGGCATGACGTCCTCCCTCGTTCCGGCACGGGGGCCGGTCGCCCCCGCGCGGCGGCTACTCCTCGACGCGGGCCTCGCGCACCTCCGCACCCGTCACGGGGTCGCGCCGCACCACCTGGCGCGACGCGAACCCACGCCGCCGCGGCAGCGCGAACGACAGGATGATGGCCAGCAGACCCCCGGCCATGAGGATCCAGCCGACGAGGCTGAGGTCGATGCCGCTCACGTGGATCGACGTGGCGAACGCCAGCACGGCGCCCACCACGAGCAGGAAGATGCCCAGTCCGAGGTACATGACGACTCCTCCGGGGGGGGAGGTACCGGGCCCGCTCCGGACCCGCTCACCTGCGGGCGGCGGGGCCGCACCAGCGGGTGGGCGGCCGGCATGCTCGTCCACCGGCCGCCCAGCCACGGTAACGCGGCCCCCGGGCGGGCGCGCGGCGAGGACCGGGCCCAGCAGGCCGGGCTCGCGGCCGGTGCGCGCCCTTCCGCTTCGGCCGGGTCACCTGGAGAGCCGCTCGCGCAGGTCCGCGCGGACCCGGTCCAGGCCGCTCTGAGCCGACCCGCTCGGGTCGGTCCGCGCCGGTTGGGTCAGGCCGGGTCGCCCGGCGAGCCGGCCGCCGCGCCGCCGCCGTCGCCGTCGCCGTCGGGGGGCACGGCGCTGTCGGGTCCGCCCACGCCCCGCCCGACGCCGCCCTGCGAGCGTCGCCACGCCCGAGCCGAGGCCGCGTCCGGCACCACCCAGCCCAACCGCAGCGAGAGCAGCCGGAACCCGATGACGAGCACGACGACGAGCCACTGCGTCGCCCCGTTGAGCCAGCCGGCGTGCCACAGCGCCGCCGTGAGGCCGGCGCCGACGAGCGCCGGGATGGCGTAGAGCCGGCGGTCCGCGAGCACAAGCGGCACCTCACTCACCAGGATGTCGCGCAGGATCCCGCCGCCGATGCCGGTGAGCAGCCCCACCACCACGGAGGCCGTGATCCCGGCGCCCATGCCGAGGGCCTTCATGGTGCCGAGGAGCACGAAGACGCCCAGCGCGCAGGCGTCGAGCACCACCACCGCGCGCCGGTTGCGCGCCACGCGGGGGTGGAACAGGAGCACGGCCAGGCCCGCGAGCAGCGCGGTGACGATGTAGCTCCAGTCGGCGATCCCCACCGGCGGGGTGGCGCCGATGAGCACGTCGCGCAGCATGCCGCCGCCGAGCCCCGTGGCCCAGGCCAGGACCAGGACGCCGAACAGGTCGAACTCCTTGCGCACGGCCGCCAGCCCGCCGGACAGCGCGGCGACGAACACCCCCACGAGCTCCAGGCGGGTGTCCACCAGCAGGTGCGCCAGGTCGTTCACGGCGCACATTGTCCACGGCCCGGCGGCGGGCCCGGGGTGCGCCTCACCCCGTGGGCCCACCGCCGGCGCGCGGCTCATAGGATCCGCGCATGGCCTCCCCCGCCGCCGCAGCGCCCGCCGCCCCCGAGCCGGCCGAGCAGCGCTGGCTGCTGCTCGTCTACCGCATCCCGTCCGAGCCGACGCGCCTGCGCGCCGCCGTGTGGCGGCGGCTCAAGGCGCTCGGCGCGGTGTACCTGCAGAGCTCGGCGGCCACGCTGCCCTACAGCGCCGTCTCGGAGCGGGCGCTGCGCAAGCTCCAGCGCGAGATCCTCCAGATGGACGGCACCGCGGTGCTCCTGGAGTCGCGCGTGCTCGCGGGCGAGCAGAGCATCCTCAACGTGTTCCAGGCCGCGCGGACCGACGAGTACGAGGAGATCGTCGACCGCTGCCAGGGCTTCATCGCGGAGGTGGAGAAGGAGTACGCGAAGTCCCACTTCACGTACGCCGAGCTCGAGGAGAACGAGGTCGACTACACCAAGCTCGTCACCTGGCTGAAGAAGGTGGTGGAGCGCGACGAGTTCGGGGCGCCCGGCCGCCGCGAGGCCGAGGAGGCCGTGGCCGGCTGCGAGCGGGCGCTCGAGGAGTACGCCGCGCGCGTGTACGCCGAGGAGTCGGAGGACGGGCGCTGACGCGCCGCGATCCGGGACCGGGTCAGCCGCGCCGCGCGGAGCGTGCCGTAGGGGTCAGCCGCGCGCCGCGCGGAGCGTGCCGTAGGGGATGAGCAGCGCGAGCCCGGCGACGGCCAGCGCCCACGAGCCGGCCCACGCGCTCGCGAGGGCCACCGCGACCAGCGTCACGACGACGCCGGCAGCGACCTGCCAGTCGTCGCCGATGACGAAGTCGTACCAGAACAGCCCGAAGGCCTTGAGCCGCCCCGGCGTCCGGGCGGGCGCTGCCGATGCCGCGGGGCCGCCCGTCGCGACGGCTGCCGGGACGCTCGTCCCGACCGCTCCGGGGGCACCGGCCACGCCGCCGGCGACGGCGACCGCCGGGGCGCCGCCCTCACCGACCTGCTCGTCGGCGGCCGTCCACGCCTCGTCGGCCCCCACGAGCGCGCCGACGAGCGCCGGCACCGGAGCCCCCACCGCCGGCTCGGGCCGGCCGCGCCGCAGCGTCCACACCAGGAGCCCGCAGTACGCGGCCACGGCCGGGGCGATCGCGAGCAGCGCCGCGTCCGACCCCGGCCACACGGCGCCGGCACCCTCGGCACCCCAGAACGCGCCGAAGCTCGCGAGCATGACGCCCACGACGAGCTTCAGCGTGTTCTCCGGCACGCGCGACAGCGGGCCGCGCACCACCGCGCCGACGACCACGACGATGACGACCGCCGCGAGCGCCCCCATGACCGCCAGCGGGAGGTTCCCCTGGTTCGTCGCGAACGTCAGCACGATGAACACCACCTCGAGGCCCTCGAGCAGCACGCCCTTGAACGAGAGGGTGAAGGCGTACCAGTCCGAGACGCCGAGCCGGCTCTCGGCACTGGCCTCCTGGGCGGCCGCGACCTGCCGGCGGTAGATGACGTCCTCGTCGTGCAGCGCCTTGCGGCCGGACGCGCGGAGCACGGCCTTGCGCAGCCACTGCAGGCCGAACACGAGCAGCAGCCCGCCGACGCCGATCCGCAGCGCGGCGATGGGCAGCCGCATGATCGCGGGCCCGAACACCGCGACGCCGACGGCGAGCACGAGGATCGCGATGACCGTCCCGGTCAGCGCGGAGCGCCAGCTCCGGGTGGCGCCGGCCGCCACCACGATGGTCGTCGCCTCGACGGCCTCGACGAGGCAGGCGAGGAAGACGGCGACGACGAGGGCGACAGCGGTCATGGGTGGTCTCCCAGGGTCAGGGCGATAGTTCGCGTCAGAGAGTAACAGCGGTTAGTCGGCCGACGTCGCAGGGAACGCCACGCAGGCCGTCGGGTCGATGGCCACCAGGCAGTCCCGGCCGCGGGCCCACCCGGCGGTGTCGAAGACCGCGGTGAGCACGCCGTGCGCCGTGCGCACCACGTGCTCGTAGCCGCGGCCGCGGTAGGCCGTGTCGGTGATGCGTCCCGCGAGGAGCCCGTCGGGCGCGCCGCCGGGGTGCGCGGCGGGGTCGACGAGGCGCGGCGCGGACGGCCGGATCGCGAGCTGCACCTCATGGCCGGGCCGCAGCGCGTGGTGCGCGCCGGCCGCCATGCGGTGGTCACCCACGCGCACCACCGCGGTGTGGCGGTCCAGCCGGTCGGCCACGACGCCGTGAAACGTCCCGGACAGCCCGGTGAACCGCGCGACGAGCGGGGACGCCGGGCGCGCGTACACCTCCTCCGGCGTGCCGAGCTGTGCCAGCCGGCCCGCGTCGAGCACGCCGACGACGTCGGCGAGCGCGAACGCCTCGCTCTGGTCGTGCGTGATGTACACCGCGGTCGCGCCCGTGTCCCGCGTGATGGTGGAGATCTCCACCCGCAGCTGCTCGCGCAGGTGCGCGTCCAGGTTCGACAACGGCTCGTCGAACAGCAGCAGCGGCGGCCGGGCGATGATCGCGCGCGCCAGCGCCACACGCTGCTGCTGGCCCCCGGACAGCTCCTGGGGGTAGGCGTCCGCCTTCTCGAGCATGCTCACGCGCTCGAGCGTCTCCAGCGCCCGGCGCCGCTGCACGCGGCCGTCGAGGCGCTCGCGGCGCAGCGCGTACCCGACGTTCTCCGCGACCGTCATGTGCGGCCACAGCGCGTAGTCCTGGAACACCATCGCGAGCCCGCGCCGCTCGGGCGGCACGTGCGTGCGCGGCCCGGCGACCACGTGCGGGCCGAACGCGACGGAGCCGGCGTCGAAGCGCTCGATCCCGGCGAGCCCGCGCAGCAGCGTCGTCTTGCCCGAACCCGACGGGCCGAGCAGCACGAGGAACCGGCCGGGCTCGAGGTCGAGACTGACGCCGGCCAGCGCGCGGGTGTCCCCGAAGCGCTTCTCGACGCCCTGGACGGCGAGCCGGTGCCCGGCCGCGGGTGCGGTGCCGCTCATCTGGTCCTCCCGATCACGCGCCAGCCCCGCGGCGCCAGCAGCCGGAACGCGGCGAACGCGAGCGCGACCACCGCGAGCGCGACGAGCACCGCGATGACCTCCAGCGCGGTGCCGCCGCCGAAGTCGTACTTGCCGAGCGCGGTCTCGATCCCCACGGCGACCGGCTGGCGCCCCGGCGGCGACAGCAGCTGCGACACGGGCAGCTCGAGCAGGACCGCGGCGAACGTCAGCAGCCAGGCCGTGAGCAGCGGGCGCGCCACCACGGGCAGCACCACGCCGAACCAGGCCCGGACGGCGCCGCGGCCGTGGACCCGGGACGCCTCGAGCAGCGAGTCCTGGACCTGGCTCATGGTGCCCGCCAGCACGCGCGTGGTCGACGGCAGCGCCGTGGCCAGGTAGGCGAGCAGCAGCAGCGCGGTGGTGCCGTAGAGGTGCAGGTGCAGCACGGTCCAGAACGGGAGGTTGTAGGCGAAGATGTAGCCCGCCGCGAAGACGATGCCCGGCAGCGCCACCGCCGCGAGCAGCACGAGGTCGAGCGCGCGGCCCGTGGCCGTGTGACGACGCGCCGCCAGCAGCCGGGCGCACACCGCGGCCAGCGCCGTGGCGGCGCTCGCCGTCACGGCGGCCAGCCACGCCGAGAACACCAGCGGGTGCGCCAGGTCGGGGTTGGCCAGCACGCGCTGGTAGTTCGACAGGTCCCACCGGTGGCTGCCCGCGAGCGACCCGAGGCCGTCGATGAGCGACGCGGACACGGCGCCCAGCGTGGGCACGCCCAGCGCGACGACGACCAGGACGACGGCGGCCGCGGTCGCCACGGTGGCCCGCACCGGGCCCAGGTGCTCGCGCACCACGGGCCGGCTGCGGCCGCCGAGCACCCGGAAGCTGCGCCCGCGCAGCGCGCGGTGCTGCGCGACGAGGGCCACCACCACGAGCAGGAGCAGGAACCAGCTGATCGCCGCGGCGACGGGGAACTGCACGGGGAACGAGTCCACCGCCACGTACAGCGAGTAGGTGGCGACGAGCACGTGCGAGTCGTTCGCGAGCGTGGACGCGACCCCGAAGTCGCTCACCGACTCCGCGAAGACGATGGCAAGGGCCGCCCAGACGCCCGGCGCCAGCAGCGTCACCACCATGCGGAGCGCCGCGGCGCGGCCCTCGCCGTGCACGCGGACGGCGTCCTCGAACTCGCGGCCCAGCCCGCGCAGCGCATTGCCGATCGCGAGGTAGGCGAACGGGATGCCCTTGACGGTGAGCACGACGACGATGCCGACCGGCCCGTACATCACCGACCGCAGGCCCGGGGCGGGCAGCCCCAGCAGGTCGAGCACGCCGTTCGGCTCGAGCAGCCGCTCCCACCCGAGCGCGATGAGGTACGACGGCGTGAGCAGCAGCGCGAACATGACGCCCGTGAGGGCGCGGCGGCCCACCAGGTCGGTGCGCTGCACGGCCCAGGCGACCCCGAACCCGATCGCAGCCGCGAGCACGGCCGTCACCGCACCCATGGCGGCCGAGTCCGCGAACGCGACCAGCAGCTGCGGGGTCAGGGCGGCCCGGAAGGGCTCGAGCGTGAGCCACTGCGGGCCCTGCGCGAGCAGCGCCGGGCTCACCGCCACCGCGAGGAACAGGGCGATCGGCACCACGAGGATGGCGACGATGAGCACCCAGAACGCGAGGAACCAGCCGCCGCGCCCCGGCCGGCGGCGCGCCCGCACCCCGGTCACCTCCGGCACGGCGGCGGTGCGGCGCCCGATCCCCTCGAGCGCCGCACCGGTGGTGGCGACCGCCATCACTTGATGGTCGAGTCGAACCAGGTGTTGACCTGGCCCTCGAGCGGACCCCAGTAGCGCGGGTCGAGCGCCTGGTAGTCCGCCGGGAAGGCGGGCAGCTGCGGCAGCGCGGTGACGCCGGAGACGATCGGCCAGAACAGCGAGTCGCCCGACGGGTCGCCGGTCTGCATCACGTGCTGCCCCTCGGGCGACAGGACGTAGTCGACGAACTGCTTCGCCTCGGCCTGCACGGCCGGCGGGGCGCCCTTGTCGATGGCGATCGCACCGGGCAGCAGGGTGGCCTTGGGCAGGTAGGCGATCGCCGGCTTGAACGCCGCGGTGGGCTTGACCTTGAGGACCTCGCCCGTGGCCGCGGAGCTCTGGATGAGGCCGTAGTCGATCTGCCCGTTCTCCAGCGCGTGCAGCGTGTCGTCGTTCGTCGGGAACACGTGCAGCCCGTTGGCCTTGAGCTTGGTGAGGTAGCCCTCGCCGGCTTGAACGCCGCCCTGCTCGCCGCCGAGCTGGTTCATGAGGCCCGCGATGAAGGGGTAGGTGGGCCCCGACTGCGACGGGTCGTTCATGCCGACCTTGCCGCGGTAGGGGGCGGTCAGCAGGTCGTCGTAGCTCGTCGGCACGGCGCCGACCGCGGCGGCGTTGTAGATGAGCGCCGCCATGACCGTGGTGCCAGTGGGCGTGTAGCCCTGGTCCGCGGGCTGCAGCGCCGTGCCGGCGGCGGTCAGCGAGGCCGACGAGCGGTACGGCAGCAGCAGGCCCTGCTGGTCGAGCGACGCGAAGGCCGTGTCGCCGTCCGCCCAGAACAGGGACCACTGCGGGTTGTTCCTCTCGGCCGCGATCTTCGTCAGCAGCGGCCCGGTGCTGTCGTCGTCCACCGTGACCGGGATGCCGGTCTTCGCGGTGAACGCCTTCGCCACGGCGGTGTCGTAGCCCTCCGCCGCGTACAGCGTGAGGGGCTGCACGCCGGCGGGTGCGCCCGCCGAGGCGGCCGGGGCGGCTGAGGTGGCCGACGCGGCGGAGACGGTGCCGGTCGACGAGCAGGCGGCGAGCGCGCCGACCGCGACGAGCGCACCTGTCACCGCGGCGAGGCGGGGGAACTTCGGCATGCGGACATCCCTTCGGAACGTGCGTTGTCCGGCCCGAATAACGGCCGTTACGCACGCTACGAAACGATGCTGGCCCTGCGATGGCTCGCCGTTGAACGGCAGGTGAATGGTGGACCGCGCCCGGGAACGCCGAAGCGCCCCGGGAGCGGTCCGGGGCGCTTCGTCCGACGATGCCGGGCGGCGGGTCGCTACTCGGCGGGTCGCTACTCGGCGGCCGCCAGCCGCAGCGTCTTGAGCTTGCCGATCGCGAGCCAGCCCGCGCCGAGCGTGACGACGACGAGCAGCGTGACGCCGACCGACATCGACACGGCCGACGTGACGCCCCAGCTCGCGGCGTCCGCTGCGCTGAGCAGGTGCTCGGCGGGGGCCAGCGCCCACTGCCGCACCGAGACGTCCTTGACGCCGGGCACGTAGCCGCCCAGCACGCCCTCCCACAGCAGCGCGTAGAGCAGGCCGACGATCACGGCGTTGCGGCTCAGCACGGACAGCGCCACGAAGATCGTCGTGTAGGCGATGCCCGCCAGCAGCGCCGCGAGCCCGTACGCCGCGGTGAGCTTGAACCCCTCGTCGCCGGCGATCGCCGCCCCGGCCGCGATGGGCAGCACGGCGAACACCACGGTCGTGGCGAGCGCCACCGTGAGCTTGGCGAGCAGGATGCTGCGCCGCGGCACGGGCTTGTTGAGCAGGTAGACGATCGAGCCGTCGTCGATCTCGGGGCCGATGACGCCCGTGCCGATGAGCAGGCACATGAGCGGCAGCAGCGTGCCCATGGCGAAGTTGCCGGTGAGGCTCGCCGAGGCGCTGAGCGCGGCGTGCGAGCCCCAGCGCGTGAGCGCGGCCAGGCCGAGCAGCAGCGCCGGGAGGATGACGAGCAGCAGGGACCGGCGGCGGCCGAGCAGGCCGCGCACCGTCAGCTGCATGACGACGGGGTTCATCGGGCCACCAGGTAGGCGAAGACGGATTCCAGGGACTCGTCGGCGGGCGAGACGTCCAGCAGCCGCACGCCCGCGTCACGGGCCAGGCGCGGCAGCGCGCGGACGAAGCGCCCGAAGTCCGACGTCTGCACCGCGAGGGTGCCGTTGGTCAGCGTGACGCCGTCGGCCGCGCCCTCCGCGACGAGCGCCGCGCCGAGCCGGCGGTCGTCGCTCGAGGCGATCGTGTACTGGTGCGGGCGCTCCGTCATGAGCCGCCGGATGCGCCGGTAGTCGCCCGAGGCGGCGTGCCGCCCCGCCACGAGCACCTCGATGTGGTCGGCGATCTGCTCGACCTCCTCGAGGATGTGGCTGCTGAACAGCACCGTGCGGCCCTCGGCCGCGAGCCGCCGCAGCAGGTCCATGAGGTGGAGCCGCTGGCGCGGGTCCATGCCGTTGAACGGCTCGTCGAGCAGCAGCACCGCCGGGTCGTGCACCAGGGCCGTGGCCATCTTGATGCGCTGCTTCATGCCCTTGGAGTACGTGGCGATCGCGCGGTCGCTCGGCTCCACCATGTCGACCTGCTCGAGCGCCCGGCGGGCCGCGGCCCCCGGGTCGTCCAGGCCGTGCAGCCGCGCGTTGGCCAGGAGGAACTGTGCGCCGGTCACCATGTCGTACATGGCCTCGGCCTCCGGCACGAGCCCGACCTGGCGGTAGATCTCCGGGTTCTTCCACACGTGGCCGCCGTCGAGCGCGACCGTGCCGGCCGACGGGGCGAGGAAGCCACCCATCATGGAGATGAGTGTCGACTTGCCGGCGCCGTTCGGGCCGAGCAGGCCCGTGATGCCAGGGCCGATGGTCATCGTCACGTCGTTGACCGCGACGACGTTCCCGTACCAGCGGGACACCTTGTCCAGGACGATGGCGCTCATTCCGGGGCCCCCGCGATGTCGTGAGCGAAGCGGACGGTGTCGTGGGGTGGGATCACAGCCGGCCCGCCTTCCGGTAGCGACGCAGCAGGAGCGCACCGGCCCCGGCCACGAGGACGACGTAGGCCAGCGCGTACACCGCGACCTCGCCGCCGGTGGTGGGCGCGAACTCCGCGATCGCGGGCTCGACGCCCAGCAGCTTCGCGGCCAGGCCGTCCACCAGGCGGTTCGGGTCGAGCACGCCGGCCAGCACCGCCCAGGTGTGCGACCCCTGGGTCTGGGCGATGCCCGACAGCGCCAGGGAGATCCCGCTGACGACGAGCAGCGTGGTGATGATGGCCGCCACCCCGAGGCCGCGCCGCGGCGTGAACGCCGCGATGACCAGGCCGATCGTGGCCAGCAGCACCGCCAGCAGCACCGACGCGAGCAGGCCGCCGAGCCACCCTGCGATCTGGTCGCCGACCGGCATCTTGGCGAGCAGCGCGCCGATCAGCAGCAGCGTCTGCGGCCCCGCAGTGACGAGGAACACCGCGATCGCCACGCCGCCGTACCGGGCCCACACGTAGTCGGTGCGGATCATCGGCCGCGACAGGTACAGCGGCATCACGCCGTAGCGCAGGTCGCGCGACACCGCGTACGGCGCGGCGCCGGCGACGAACAGCGCGATCGGCAGCTGCAGCTGCGTGAGGTACTGGGTGTAGGAGATCGGCAGCTTCGACGCGCCCGTGAGCACCGCGACGAGCGCCACGACGAGCGGCGGCGCCAGCAGGATCCCGACGAGGATCCACGGCATCACCTTGGCGCGCGCCGGGCGGCCGAGGCCGAAGACGCCGCGCAGCGTGTCGACGAGCAGCGAGCGGACCACCCAGCCGCGCCCGAACCGCTCGCCGTCGTAGTGGCGGAACCCGATGTCGTGGATGACGTCGGCGGCAGGCTGGGCCGGCTGCGCGGGGACCGCCGGCACGATCGGCTGGCTGCTCATGCCGCGCCCTCCCGAAACATCTCGGTGAGGTGGTGGCGCCGCCGCTGCATGCGCACCAGCCCCACGCCGAGGTCGGCCGCCACGGCCGCCACGGCGTCCAGCACGGCCTCGTCGGCCTGCGTGAGCGTGAAGAGGTTGCCGCCGTCGTCGGCCGCGTCCACCGCGGCGCCCACGGCGCGCAGGCGGGCGACCACCTCGGGGCCGCGGTCCGTCACCTCGACCACCATGACGCCGGACAGCGCGGTGGCCTCCGCCGTCGACGTCGAGCGCTGCAGCACGCCGCCCTCGATGACGACGACGTGGTCGGCGATCCGTTCGAGCTCGCCCAGCAGGTGCGACGTGACCAGCACGGAGATGCCGAAGTCGTTGCCCACGCGCCGGATGAGGTCCAGCATCTCGTCGCGCCCCGCGGGGTCCAGCCCGTTCGTCGGCTCGTCGAGCAGCACCAGCCGCGGGTCGTGGACCAGCGCCTGCGCGAGCTTGACCCGCTGCTTCATGCCGGTGGAGTAGCCGCCGATGGGCCGGTACCGCTCCTCGTACAGCCCCACGTGACGCAGCGTGTCCGCGGCGCGCTCGCGGGCCGCGGCACCCGGCAGCCCGGACATCCGCGCCAGGTGCACGACGAGCTCGGTGGCCGAGACGTCCGGCGGCAGGCAGTCCGACTCCGGCATGTAGCCGACGATGCGGCGGATCGCCAGGCCCTGCGTCGCGGCGTCCATGCCGAGGATCGTCGCCTCGCCGGAGGTCGGCGGGAGCAGGCCGAGGAGGATCTTGATGAGGGTGGACTTGCCGGCGCCGTTGGCGCCGACGAGCCCGACGATGCCTGCCGGCATCTCGACGGTGAGGTTGGACAGGGCGGTGACGTGACCGAAGGTCTTGGTGACCTTCCTGGTCGTGATCGCCGGGCCGGGCGGTGTGGCCGGTGCTGACACGCTCGGCAACGTAGCAGCCGCACCACCTGTCGCACCGGCCATCTGCGCAGGTTCCATGGCTGCCACCCTGGCGGACGGCCCGTCGTGGCCGGAATCGGGGGGACCCCTGAGCCGACCCTGAACCGCCCGGTCCCGGCCTCCGCCCGGGGCAGGACGCGCGCCCGCTACGGTCGAGTGGTGAGCACCGACATGCGGCCGGCCCAGGTGGACCGGCGACCCCGGCGGCTCGGGCCGGGGTGGGTACCGCGCGAGCACGGCGCCTGGGCGATGCTCGTCGTGCCGGTCGTCGTCGGCGCCGTGCTCGCCGGTCCGACGTGGCGGCACGCGCTCCTGCTGCTCGCCTGGCTCGTCGCGTACTGCGCGTTCTCCGCCGCCGGCCTGTGGCTGCGCTCGGGCCGCCGCGCGCGCTACGTGGCACCCCTGCGCGCGCACGCCGCCACCGCGGGCGTGCTCGGCCTCGTGCTCGTGGCCGGGGCACCCGGCCTGCTGCGCTGGGCCCCGGTCTTCGTCGTGCTGCTCGCCGTGAGCCTCGCCCGCTCGGCCCGGCGCGCCGACCGGTCCTGGCTCAACGACGCGGTCACCGTGGTCGCGGCGTGCCTCATGACGGTGGTCTCGGCGGGGTTGCACGGCGGGTGGGGCGACGGCTGGCTGCCGCCCGGGGCGCGGGATCGCACCGCCTGGGCGGCGGCCGGGCTCCTCGCCGGGTACTTCCTGGGCACGGTGCCGTACGTCAAGACCCTCATCCGCGACCGCGGCGACCGGCGCGTGCTCGCCGTCTCGCTCGGCTGGCACGGCGCCCTGGCGGCTGCCGCGGTGGCGTGGCTCGTCCGCGCCCTGGCGACGAGTGCCGGGGTTCCCGTGGCCGTCGGGCTGGCTGCCGTCGCGCTCGGCCTGCTCGCCCGGGCCGTGGCCGTGCCTCGGCGGCGGCCGTGGCCGAGTCCGAAGGCCATCGGCATCGGGGAGATCGCGGCGACCGTCGCCGTCACCGTCGTGGTGCTCGTCGCGGTCGGGTGAGGCTCGGCCGGGGCCTCCTGACACCGTGGGAGCAGGGACGACGCGGCCTCCGACACGGAAGAACCCCCTGGGGACCAGGGGGTTCATCTGTAGCGGGAGCGGGACTCGAACCCGCGACCTCACGATTATGAGTGATGTCGACCCCACCTCTGCGCTGTCATTATGTGGTCGACAGTCTTCTGACCAGGTACTTCTCCGAATCGTCACAGTTGGTCGCAGCTGGCTTCCGCAGCGGAAATGGCCCGGATATGGCCCAGACTCGAACGCGGCCCGTCCGGGTGGTTGCGGCCCGCGTTAGGAAGCGGGAGCCGGGTGCCCTGTCTCGGCATGGGTCGTGGGCTGCCGGATGACCCGGGAGAGACCAAACGGGACAAGCAAGGCGGCTGCAATGAGGATCAGTAGCGGGACTGCGACCATCCCGGGGTTGGCGTTGCTGGTCAGCAGTGCCGCGACAGCTGTCGCTACGGCAGTGCCCGCCAACGCCGTCGCGGACTGTTCGACGACGACGGTGGCAGAACCTGCCGCGACCGGTGAGATGCCGTCGGGAACGGCTGGTTCCTCGACGACTGCGTTGATGGTGTCGAGATAGACCAGACCCATGCCGACGCCCGCGACGGTCCATGCCGCGATGTACAGGGCCGGGGAGGTGGGGAACGCGACGGCGATCCACATGACTGCCAAGCCCACCACCAGCAGGGTGATCCCCAGGGCGCCGCGGCGCCTGTAGGCCGGGCCGATGGCGGGCCGTCGTGCGGTGAAGACGCCAGTGACCGCCCAGCCCAGTCCGCCGGCGAGAAGGAGCACTCCGATCTGTCCGACGCTGAATTGCAGCAGGTCGTGAGCGAGGATCGTGACGACGGCGCTGGCGCCGAAGTAGACGCCTGTCAGCAGGCCGAGGACGGAGATCGCGGCCGGCCGGCCGGGACGGGCGCACAGCACGCCCGCGGGCAGCATTGGGGCAGCGGCAAGCACGCCGACGATGAGCGCGGCCAGCGCGATGAGGACGCTCCAGGGCGTGTGCAGCAGCGCGGTGAGTGTGGTGACCGCGACGGCGGCTGCGAGCACGACAGCGCCGCGGAATCCGAAGCTGTCTTCGGCCCGTCCGATCGGCTCTCGTGGCAGCTGGTGCGCCACGACGAGTCGCGCCAGGACGAGGAACGGCAGGTAGGCCACGAGGGACCATCGCCAGCCGACCGTAGCGGAGATCCATGCCGCGTAGGCCGGGCCGATCAGTGAGGTGATGACCCACATGGCGGAGTAGCCGGCCAGGACCATCTGCCGCCATCGCCGCGGCATCGCGGTGATGAGGGCCGACATCGAGACGGTGGCCAGCGCGCCGGCGGCCAGGCCGCTGACCACGCGTCCGGTTGCGAAGACTGCCACGCCCGGCGCGGTTGCGGAGATGAGGCCGCCGACGACGGTGACCACCGTGAAGATGCCGAGCAGTCGTCCCGCCGGCACGCGGCCGAGCAGTCGTGAGCCCAATGGCATCGTCAAGAAGGTGGCCGCCAGCGGTGCACCTTCGACGAGTCCGTAGTAGCGCTGCGCGCCGAAGTCGGCCGCCATCAGCGGTGTCACCGTGGCGGTGACGGACGCTTGCATGCCGGCGATCGCTTCGATCGTCAGCAGCGCGAGGGCGAGGATCCCGATTCGCGTCGAGATCAGGGCGCGCAGTGACGGTGCGGCTTCTGCCGACTGGGTGGCCACGTCTTGTTCGGTCATCGCCGGGGCTCAGGCGCGGGGCAGTAGGAAGTAGTCGGGAGCGATCTCGTGGCCCACGACTGCCACGGCGTGGGTCTTGCCGGCACCAGGCCGGACCCCGACGATCGCGCCCACCGGCTGGGCGCTGGCGGTCATACAGGCGAACAGGGTCGGCGCGACGCAGTCGGTGAAGATCCGCTCGGCGGTCGCGTCGTCGAGCGCGCCGGGTTCGGCGCTCACGCGGCGTGCAGGGCGCGCAGCCGGCTGTTGAAGTCGGCTGTCTTGGCGCACGGCGGCCTCGTCGTAGGGGTCGACGGCTTCGGCTTCGTGGCTGACGTCGAGTGCGACCAGGCGCCAGTGGTCCCGCTCGGCGTCGGTGGTCGCCTCGTAGGACTGGTGGACGTAGTGCTCGCCCAGCTGGTTGGCCAGCTCGCGCATGGTGTCGTAGACCATCGGGTCGTAGTCGAACGTCTTGCCGTTCATGCCGACTCCCCCGCGGTGCCGTTCTCATCGACGACGGCGCGAGCTCGTGCCGTGTCGTGGAGACCTCCGATGTACTGCTCCTGCTTGACGATCGCCCGCCGGTACCAGTCGGCCGCGCCCTGCTTGGTCATGCCGAGTGCCTGGCCGATCTCCGACCACGTGGCGCCGGCCTCCCGGGCCGCACGCATGACGTACCAGCGTCGTCCGACGAGCAGGCCGACGAGCCGGGCGTTGGCCCGAAGGGCCTGCAAGGGGCTGACGTTCGGCAGCTGCTCGAGCGCTTCGGTGGCCACGGGGTTGCCGGGATGCTCGCGCAGAACGTCGTGCCAGTGATCGCGCGCTACCGACGCCGCCCACACCTTCAAGAGGTCTTCGACGTCGCCGGCTCTGCCCTGCACGACGTCGTCGACGTCGAACCCCTCGTACTGCTGCTCCATGGGACAAGTCTTCTTGACGACGTTCCCGCTGTCAAGAGTACTTGACGCTGGGACGTTCTCGCGCGAGGGGCGATACCGGAGGTAGGGGCCTACGTGCCGTTTCGTCACTGTTCTGCACCGTCCGCTGGGTCGGGAACGCGCCTGGCGTGCGCGAGAGGACGAAGTGATGAGAGGCCGGTTCACGAGCATGACGGTCCGGCGAACGCGGACGTCTCGGCCCGATTCACGACGTCCCGGGATGAAGGGAGCACCTCAGTCGGTTTGGCGCCGGGGAGCCGCACAACGAACGACGTCTCGCCGTCGCGCGAGCCCGCGGTCACAGTGCCGCCGACGCGCTCGACGAGGCTGCGCACGATCGTCAGGCCCAACCCTGTCCCGCCGTCGTCTCGGCTGCGGGCGTCGTCGAGCCGGACGAAGGGCTCGAAGATCCGCTCGCACTGGTCGTCCGGGATGGGTGCGCCGTCGTTAGCGACGGTGAGTACGACGAGGTCCGGGCCGCCGGCGATCTCGGCGTGCACGCCCGTCGCGGCGTGGCGCAGCGCGTTGTCGAGCAGGTTGCGCAGCACACGGTGCAGGTCGTCGGGGCCGATCGAGGCGAACGTGGGCTCGGTGCCGCGGTCGGGGACCTCGACGCGTCCGCGGTCCACGGGCGGGTACCCGTCGAGGACGCCCGCGACCGCGGCCCCGACCTCGCAGGACACCGGGCCGTCGGCGCGCGACGAGGACGCGCGGGCGACCGCCAGCAGCTGCTCGGTGAGCTCCTGCAGCCGGTCGGTCTCGGCGAGCACGTGGCACAGGGTCTCGTCCGCCGGAATGTCGTCGGGGTGGGCGAGCGCGATCTCCACCGACGCGCGCAGCGAGGCCAGGGGTCCGCGCAGCTCGTGGGCGGCGTCGGCCGTGAATCGCTGCTGGGCGCGGAAGCTCTCGTCGAGCCGCCCGAGCATGGTGTCGAGCGTGGCGGCCAGGGCGCTGAGCTCGTCGTGCCGGCGCGTGGTCGCCAGCCGCGAGCCGCCGGTGGTCGAGGTGATCAGCGCGGCCTCCCGCCGCATCCGCTCCACCGGGCGCAGCGCCAGCCGCACGGCAACGGCAGCCGTAGCCGTGATGAGCAGCCAGGCCAGCGCCGCCCCCCACCACGGGTACGGGACCATCGGGACGACCGGCCACTCCGCGGCATGCGGGGTCACGTAGACGTAAACGTGGTAGCCGTTCAGATCGCCCCGGACGACGACCTGGTCGCGGGCGCCAGTGGGAAAGATGTTGACGTTGTCCGGCGGGAGAACGTACGTCGTGCCATCGGACATCTGCAGCGGAGTGCCCGGTGGCGGGCCTGCGGCGGGGTCGGGCAACGGCTGCGTCCACCCCTTGTCGCGCAGCCGGTCCGTGTTGTTCTGGGAGATGAGCGTGCCGTCGGCGCGAAACAGCTGGTACGGCAGCCAGTCGTACATCCAGCCGCCCCCGGTATCCCAGTGCGGTGCCATCGAGAGCAGGGCTCCGGCCTCGGTCTGCGCCATGAGCTCGTTGGCCGACATCTGCTGGCGGTTCAGCTCGGCCCGGAACCACAAGACGCCGCTCACCAGGAGCGTCGCGGCGATGAGCCCGGCCCAGGCGGCGACCCGCACGTCGATCCGATGCCACAGCCGGGTGGCGCGCCCGGGGTTCACCGGACGCCCCGGTCGTCGACCAGCCGGTACCCGGCGCCACGCACCGTCTCCAACGAGCGGCGGTCGAACGCGCCGTCGACCTTGCGGCGCAGGGCGCTCATCCGAGCCTCCACGAGGTTGACGTCGTCGGCCTCGCCCGGCCATGCCGCCACGAGGATCGCCTCCTTGCTCAGCGCCGCGCCGCCGGCCCGCGCGAGGACCTCGACCAGCGCGAACTCCCGTGCCGTCACGGGCACCGGATGCCCGCCGCGGCGCACCTCGCGGCGCACCGTGTCGACCTCCAGGTCCCCGACCCGCAGCACATCGCCGCTGACCAGGGGCGAGCGCCGCAGCAGGCTGCGCAGCCGGGCAAGCAGCACCGGGTAGCGGAAAGGCTTGCGCAGGTAGTCGTCAGCGCCGGCCGCCAGCGAGCCCACCTCGTCACGCTCGGCGTCGCGCGCCGTGAGCACCAGGATCGGCGTGACGACCTCGTCGGCCCGCAGCGACCGGCAGACCTCGAGCCCGGCCTGACTTGCACAGGTTGGGGCTTCGTTGGGGTGTTGCTGCTGGTCAGAGCTTCGGGCGGGGTGATTCTGGGGCACTAATCGGTAGCCTTGGCGGGTGTCGGGGTTCATTAGAAGGGTGAAGACG
>JAJYTJ010000224.1 GCA_021793115.1 Actinomycetes bacterium
CTGGTGCGGCCGCGGCCGGGGCACGACGAGCGGACCAACCGGGCCTCGCGCTTCTTCGGCTCGTCGCAGGTGCAGGCCTACGTGGTCGAGGCGACCGTGCTCGTCGTCGTGCTCGCCGTGCTGGCGCTGCGCGGACTGGACGACGCGCTGGCGCGGCAGGACGGCAGCGCCCTGGCCTCGCCGTGGCACTTCCCGCTCACGGCCTGGTACGGCGCATGGTGGGCGACGGCCCCCGCGTCGACGCTCGAGGCATGGGTCACGGTGATCGCCACCGTCAAGATCCTGTGCTCCATGGCGTGGTTCGTCGTCGTCGGCGTGCAGCCCACGATGGGTGTCGCGTGGCACCGGTTCCTCGCGATCCTCACGTTGTACACCAAGCGCTACCCCGGACGTACAGTCTCGCTCGGCCCGGCCGAACCGCTGCGCGGACCCACCGGCGAGCCGCTGGACCTGGCCGCGCTCGACGAGCTCCCGGAGGACCTGGTGCTCGGCGCCGGCACCGCCGCCGAGCTCTCCTGGAAGGCGGCGCTCGACGCCGCGACGTGCACCGAGTGCGGCCGCTGCCAGGTGGTGTGCCCGGCCTGGGTCACGGACAAGCCCTTGTCCCCCAAGCTCCTCACGCTGGCCCTGCGCGACGCGGCGGCCGATCCCGCGCGGCGCGACGAGCCGCTCATCGGCGGCGCCATCTCGCCCGACGTGCTGTGGGCGTGCACCACGTGCGGCGCCTGCGTGCAGGAGTGCCCGGTGGACATCGAGCACGTGGACACCATCCTCGACCTGCGGCGGAACCAGGTGCTCGCGGCCTCCGCGTTCCCGCGCGAGCTCACCAAGGCGTTCGGCGGCATGGAGCGGCAGGGCAACCCCTGGGGGGCGCCGGCCCGCAAGCGGCTCGACTGGACCAAGGGGCTGGACGTCCCCGTGCCCGTCGTCGGCCGGGACGTCTCCTCGCTGGCCGAGGTGGACTACCTCTTCTGGGTCGGCTGCGCGGGCGCGTACGACGAGCGGGCCGGCCGCACCACGCGCGCCGTCGCGGATCTGCTGCACGCCGCGGGCGTGTCGTTCGCCGTGCTCGGTGAGGCGGAGCGGTGCACCGGCGACTCCGCGCGGCGCGCCGGCAACGAGCTGCTGTTCCAGCAGATGGCCGCCGGGAACATCGCGACGCTCGACGAGGCCGGCGCACGGCGGATCGTCGTGACGTGCGCGCACTGCTTCAACACGATCGCGCGCGAGTACCCGGCGCTGGGCGGCACGTACGAGGTGGTGCACCACACGGAGCTGCTCAACACGCTCGTGGCCGAGGGGCGGCTGGTGCCGCTCCCGGCGTCCGACGAGCGCACCGTCACCTACCACGACCCCTGCTACCTCGGACGGCACAACGAGGTCTACGCCCCGCCGCGCGAGCTGCTCGCGGCCGCGGGCATCACCGTGAGCGAGATGCCGCGCTCCGGCGCCGACGCCTTCTGCTGCGGGGGCGGCGGGGCCCGCGCGTGGATGGAGGAGTCGATCGGCACGCGGATCGGCACCGCGCGGGCCGCGGAGGCCATCGGCACCGGCGCCGCGGCGGTCGCGACCGCCTGCCCGTTCTGCACCACGATGCTGACGGACGGCGTCGCCGCGTGCGGCGTCCCCTCCACCACCCCGCCCCCAGCCGGCGCGCGCGCGGACGGCCCGGTGCGCGGGGCGGTCGGCGCCCCCGAGGTCGCGGACATCGCGGTGCTGCTCCGCGAACGCCTCACCGGCACGCGCCCCTGACGCCGCGCGGCGAGGGCGCCCCGGCGCTCGCTTGCGGCGGCCGAACCGCGCCTCAGGACACCCTCGCCGCCGGGCGGCGTCCGCCTCACCCGTCCCCGCGGCACAGGCCGTCGGCCCGTCGTCCCCGAGCAGGCGGCGACCCTCGAGATCCGCCACATTGACGAGGGCGCCCTGGCGCTCGCCTGCATCGGCCGAACCGCGCGTCAGGGCGCCCTCGCGGCCGCGGGGCGATGCCGGGGCGCCGCGCGGCGCGGCGCCCCGGGGTCAGCGGCAGGTGTCGTCGCTCGTTGCGACCAGGCGACGCAACAACTGCAGGAGCTCCGCACGCTCGTCGGGCGTCAGCCGGGCCAGGCGCTCCGCGGCGCCGAGGCTGCGCTGGGCGGACACCTGGAGCAGCACGTCGCGCCCGGCCGGCGTGAGCTCGACGAGGGTCGCTCGACGATCGTTCGGGTCGGGGATCCGGCGCACCTGACCGTCCGCCTCGGCCTGGTCCACCTTCGCGGTGACGGACCTCGGCGCCACGTCGAGCGCCAGGGCGAGCTCACCGAGGCGCCGTGGCGTGCCGGCCCGGTGCAACGCCCGCAGCAGCCGCTGCTGGCCGGGTGTGGCCACGGTGGCGCCGAACCGCTCGACGGCCTCCCGGCGCAGCGTGTGCAGCAGCGTGTGCACGAGCTCGTTGAGCTCCGCGGCCTCGTCGGACAACCCCTCGGCCGCGGGCCCATGCCCCAAACCGGCGTCAGACGTCCGCCCGTGCCCGCGGGCACCCGCGGCGTCGGGCGTCGGCTGCGGCTCAGCCGCGGCATCCGGTATCGGCTGCGACTCGGCCGCGGCGTCCGGTGTCGGCTGCGACTCACCCGCGGCATCCGGTGTCGGCTGCGACTCAGCCGCGGCGCCGGGCGTCGGCTGCGGCTCAGCCGCGGCGTCGGGCGTCGGCTGCGGCTCGGCCGCCACGGCGTCGGGGACCGAGGACGGCTCCGCCGCCACGGCGGGGGCCGCGCCGGGCACGACGAGCGTCGCTCGCTCGTCGGCACGCCGCACCCCCGTCTCCACGGCGCCGAGGGTAGCGCGCGTCCCCACGGTTGTGAATCAGACACATAGTGAGTTAGCCTCACCATCGCTCACCAGGGAGGTGCCATGTCTCACCAGATCCCCGGCATGGGGATGGGTGGCGGTCGCATGCTCCGGACGTTCGCCCAGGACTCGTCCGTCACCGAGAAGCACGTCGGTCGCGCCACGCTCCGCCGCATCCTCGGCTTCGCCCGGCCGTACCGCTGGCCGCTCACGGTGTTCGTCGCCCTCATCGCGGTCGACGCCGCGACCGGCGCCCTCACGCCCTGGCTGCTGCGCGTGCTCATCGACCGCGGCATCACCCCCAAGCACGGCGACGTGGTGATCGCGGTCGCCGCCGCGGTCGCCGGCCTCGCGATCCTCGGCGCCGGGCTGTCGGTCGCCGAACGGTGGCTGTCCTCCCGCGTGGGCGAGGGGCTCATCCTCGACCTGCGCACCGCGGTGTTCGACCACGTGCAGCGCATGCCGCTCGCCTTCTTCTCCCGTGCCCGCACCGGCGCCCTGGTCCAGCGCCTCAACGGCGACGTGCTGGGCGCCCAGCAGGCGTTCACGTCGACGCTGCAGAACGTGGTGAGCAACACGCTCACCGTGGTCTTCGTGCTCGGGGCGATGCTGTCGATGTCGTGGCAGCTCACGCTGCTGTCGCTCGTGCTGCTCCCGGCGTTCGTGCTGCCGGCGCGCTTCTTCGGGCACCGGATCGCCGTCATCACACGCGAGTCGTACGAGCTCAACGCCGACGCCTCGCAGTTCATGCAGGAGCGGTTCAACGTCGCCGGAGCGCACCTCGCGAAGGTGTTCGGCGACCCCGACCGCGAGTCCGCCGCCTACCGGGCGCAAGCTCGCCGGGTGCGGGACATCGGCGTGCGGCTCGCCATGAACGCCTCGTGGTTCCGCATCGGCCTGACCACCGTCGCGGCGGTCGGCGTCGCCGTCGTCTACGGGCTCGGCGGCTGGCAGGCGGTGCAGGGCCAGCTCACCGTGGGCGTCGTCGTCGCGCTCGCGTCCTACCTCACCCGGCTCTACGGGCCGCTCACGGCGATGTCGAACGTGCAGGTCGACGTCATGACGGCGCTGGTGAGCTTCGACCGCGTGCTCGAGGTGCTGGACATGGTGCCCACCGTCGCCGAGCGTCCGGACGCGGTGGACTTGCGGGAAGCCGTGGCGGCGCACGGTGCGAGCGTCGAGCTGGCCGGGGTCGGCTTCCGCTACCCGTCGGCCGCCGAGGTGTCGCTGGCCTCCCTCGAGGCGGTCGCGGCGCTGCGAGCGGACCCTCCGGCGGACACGCTGCACGACGTGAGCTTCGTCGTGCCGGCGGGCTCCATGGTCGCCCTCGTCGGCCCGTCGGGGGCGGGCAAGACGACGATCTCCCAGCTCGTGACCCGGATGTACGACCCGACGCGGGGATCTGTACGGATCGCCGGGCTGGACCTCCGGGACGTCACGGCGGCCTCGCTGCGGGCCACGGTGGGCATCGTCTCGCAGGAGGCCCACCTGTTCCACGACACCATCCGCGCCAACCTCCGGTTCGCCCGACCCGAGGCCACCGACGACGAGCTCGAGCTCGCGCTGCGCGAGGCGCAGATCTGGGACCTCGTCGCCGGCCTGCCCGAGGGCCTGGACACGGTGGTCGGGGACCGCGGCTACCGGCTGTCCGGCGGCGAGCGGCAGCGGCTGGCGATCGCGCGGCTGCTGCTCAAGGCGCCCGACGTCGTGGTGCTCGACGAGGCCACGGCGCACCTGGACTCCGAGTCCGAGGCGGCGGTGCAGGCGGCGCTCGACGCGGCGCTCGTCGCCCGGACCAGCCTGGTCATCGCGCACCGCCTGTCGACCGTCCGCGCCGCGGACCGCATCGTGGTGGTCGACGAGGGCCGCGTGGTGGAGCACGGCACGCACGACGAACTGCTCGCGGCCGGCGGCCTCTACGCGGACCTCTACACGACCCAGTTCGCCGGCCCGACCCCCGCCACCGCCTGACGGCCACCGGGCGCCCGGCACCGGGACCTGGCACCAGCCATCCGGGCACCGGGCACCGGGCACCGGGCCCGGGCCCGGGCGCGACGAGGCGCGCTACAGGCTGGCCGGGTCCACCGGGAAGTCGGACTCGTCGAGGATGGCGCCACCCACCACCGCCTGCAGCGCGCGGGCGACCCCGCGCACCTGCGGAGCCGCCCGCCCGCGCGCCACGCGGTGCGCCAGCGACGGCCGCTCCAGCTCGAGCTCGACGAAGTCCAGCGGCTCCCAG
>JAJYTJ010000037.1 GCA_021793115.1 Actinomycetes bacterium
ACGCTCCGCGACCATCACGATCAACGGCCAACGCCTCACCCTCGAACCCGACCTCACCGACGCCGCCAGCGACATCCGCCGCCGCCTCGAAACAGGTCACTAAGCCAGTTGGCACGAGTCAGGCCGGACACCTTGTCTACTCGCTCGCCGGTCGCGCCGGCTTTCAACCAAAGCAGCGGCGCAATAGAACTGAATCGACGGCCCATTTCGACCATCTCGGCGTCCTCGTACGTCAGTGTGAAGAACTCCACGTTCTCCGCAAAACCAAGAGACATTGGGAACTCGTCCACGAATCGGTATTCGCCCTCGATTGGTTCTCCAGTAGGTGTGCGACCGGTGACCGCAGCCTCGATGCGAGGCTTAGTAATGTAGTCGCAGATTCCCCATCTCTCCCACTCGGCGTCTCCAGGCTTCAGATGCCGAGCTCGCAATTGTGTTGCTTCTTCGACTGATACCTCATTGTTGGTGACGCAGATCGCGCGCCGGCGCCCTCCGTCGCCATGGTTGAGGCGCATCACGGCGTGGGCGGTGGTCCCAGACCCCGCGAAGAAGTCCAGCACCACGGCATTCTTGTTACCGGCTACGAAGATTCGCAGAGCATCCTCGACCGCGTAGAGTGACTTGGCGTACGGGAACTTACGATCCGGAAGCACTCTTCTAAGCAGCCCCGTGCCGTTTTCCTGAGCGTTGTGCGACGGTATGTCCCACTGTGTCTGAGGCATCGCAGTCTTGTCTTCGACGTACTCCGCAACGACCGATCCGTCTGGAGCTCGATCCACAACCCGCGCCCTACCCGCTGCGATGTCTTCAATGACCCCACCCAAGATGTACTGGATCACGTACTTCTGGGGTTTGCTAGGCGTCGCCTTCCCGGCACGCACGTAACCCTGCGACCATCTCAGGTCAAACGCAGTGTCTGTGAGGCTCCAATTCATCTCCGTCCCGTCATCGCGTGCGGGAAATACTGCAACGGTGCCCCTAGGAGGTCTGTAGTCGCTAACCTTGAAGTCCAACGGCAGAGGTTCCCCACGGCCGACTATGGAGCCCGTCCGAGGGTCGACGTGGATCGCGAAGAACTGATTCGGGCCGCAAGCGCCGGGTCCTCTTCCACCCCGCCGCCCAGGAAGGCTACGTCGCCGCATGGTCTCCCACGCCACCCGTTCGCCAGCAGACTCCGCCTTACCCGGGGCCTGCAGTGTCATGCCCGGAGTCCAAACGAAGTACACGAATTCGTTACTGCGTGAAAACTCGTTCCCGCGGACCACGCCTCGAGGATTGATGACCGACGAGATCATCTGGATCTTGAAGCCGGGGAACGTCTGTTCGAGGAGAAGTCCGAGTCGCAGATACTCCTTCTCGTCAATAGTTACGATGAGTACCGATGCATCCGGTTTGAGCAGGCGCTTGGCCAGAAGCAGCCGCTTTTCCATGAACGAAAGCCACTTGCTGTGCCTGTCACCGTCGTTCTCGTCGACGTAGTCGTTGTCATACTTCCAATCACGCGCACCTGTGTTGTACGGTGGATCAATGTAGATTGCATCGATTCGGCCCTCATACGCAAAGAGTAGCGCTTCCAATGCGTGATAGTTTTCGGCGGTAATTACCGTGTGAAACGGTTTGCCGCCGTCGTCCCCCTCGATGCCGCCACCGCGCACGACTCGGCCGGTCGAGCGCAGGCCGGGAAAGATTGGGTCGCCGAATTCAAAAGTCCGCACAAGCCGCGACGCCGCGACCTGGCGAGTTACCTCTTGAGCCTTCAGCAGCGCCATGCCGACGGGCAGCACGCCATCGTTAAGCGCCGCGACGGTCCAGACACCGGTACCGTCGAGCCGTGTCGGGTCGTCGCTTTGCGGAGCCATGACCTGCACCTTGTCGCCGCTCTGCACGGCAAACTTCGGGATCGGGAGCGACTCCGGCAGATGGCGGTCAAAGACGAGCCCAAGGCTGCGGCCCTTGGTTGCCTTGTTCCATTCCGCCCGTAGTTCGGCACGCAACTTGTCGTCTTTGATAGACGCGATCAGGTTGTCCAGATGCGCCACCCTCAGTACCGCTTTCCGTGCGACAGGAAGAGGTCTCGCGCATCGTCGCCGTTGAATTCTCTCACGGTATCGCGCACCTTGGGGTCCTGATGGTTGAGCATCCAGTACACGTTTTCGATCGCGACAACGGACTGGATGCGAGCGAAACGGCTTCCGTGTGCCGCGGCGTAGGCCGCGAGACCCTTTAGTTTCGGCACGGTGTCACCGAGGTGCGTCCCGTGCGGGTCGACGATCGAGGCGGCAAGTTGACCACCGACATGTTCGAAGAAGATGAAGTCCGGGGCGAGGCGCTTGTACTGACCGCCCATCTGATAGGGCACGACCAAGGACGCCCGCCCGTTTGGCGGGTTGCGATACCAAGCCACTACGCCGGCCTCAAGCTCGGTGCGTAGCACATGCTCCTCCCAAGTGAGAAGCGTAACGTGGTATTTGCCCTCGGAGTCAGAGAGAACATGTTGCTCCCACGCCGGCCCGTCTGAAGAGACGGTGGACGCCTTGGGCAGGGTGACCATTGCGCGCACGGGGCGCGGCACTTCGGCCTTGATCTTGTCGATGCGATCTTGCTCCGGAATGGGTAGACGCGTGATGGCACCCCCGTACAGGTTGAGCCATTGTTCAAGAAGGTCGGCGGCGCGATGCTCTACCGCTTCCGACAGGCCAGGTGCGTTCGCCAGTGCGATAGTGGTTAGCATTGCCAGCCTCGCGGCGACTGGATCGTCGCTAGGCGCGAGGCGCTTCACGTAGTCGAGTGCAAGGCCCTGGGGGAGCTTAGCCTTCGCTCGATTCATCAGTATCCGAACTCCGCGCGCGTCCAGCACCAGGTCGCTAGTGGTTTCGGTGGGTGTCCCGTTTGGTTCAGCGAGACTCACGGTCGTTTCGCGAAGGCGTACGCGGCCAGCGGTGTGGACCATCGTCTCTAGCTCTCCGGACTCGGCAAGCACGTAGCGGCGAGCGTCAATTACTGCCAGTAGTTCCGCGACGGCCTTGCTCGGTGCTTGCCGGTCCACGGCCCGTCCATCGTGTTCGACGGCAAATAGCGCAGCGAGCGAGGTTAGCAGTTCGACGGACGATCGATTGGAACGGCGAGGGATCGTGTATGACGGCAGCGACGTGAGAATGTCAAAGACGGAGTTCTCAGCCGCTTGCTTCACCTCATATTCCGGGATCTGTGACGAATCATCGAGCGTGGTCTCGTTGGGCGTTGCGGCTGTTCTCCCCGATGCGGCCGGTCTCTCCGATGCGGCCGGCGTGCGGTTGGGCCCCTCAGGGGTGGCCTCGGCGCGCCCAGGCTTGCTGACGGACCGGGCGGCCAGGTCGGCGGTCGCTTCGGCACTGCTGGCTAGGTCAAACCCCTCGACGCCCTCTGAGCTTGATTTCGGCTCTTGCGCGCGTTCCGGGACCGGTTCGGGCATGAGGTGCGGATTCCATTGCAGGTCGACGGGGTCGATAATTACGTCGGTGCCACCGGCGAGGCCATCGTCTTCAACGCCCAGCTGGAATTTCTCCGCGATGGCACTCACGGCAGCTTTGTCGAATTTGGGCAGGATGCACCGCACGGTGTTCAACCGTTGGTCGGTTGAGACTCTCTTCGCGAGAGGAGTTCGGACCATGCGGCCCATCACCTGTGTGATGTTGTCGAGGTCTCTGGCCACGCGCATTGATAGGAGCACCTCGGCTCGCGGACAATCCCAGCCAGTCGTGATGGCGGTCTTGCAGAGCACGACGCGGACATCCCGGCGGTCTTGGATGTCTTCGGGCGGGCACCAGGGAATCGGGTAGCCGCCTGCGTCGACGTCGGAGTGATCACCAAACGTGTGCACGATCTGGGAGACCGTGATCTCTTTCCACTCGTCGAGCACGGTGTTGACGAGCTCGAAGAGGTCCTTCGACGTTGCCATGTCGGCGACCTGAACAACGAGGACGGGCTCCACGGTGGGTTCTCCCGCAGCTCTTGAATACGCCGTCCACTGGGCGTCGTAGTCGCGCACGCGACGTACCGCGAGCCTCACGAGGCCCGTCTCAGCGGCGTCAACGCCGCCCACGTCACCGATCACGATCTGATCTTTCAGGAGCCCAGAAGCCCGGACGTCCTCAATCTTTACCGTGTGGCGCCGGATGGTTCGTCCGGTCGCATCCATGCGCTCAAGGAATTTGCGCGGTGTCGCAGATATGCCCCAAACGACGGGAACTGGCGGCTGGCCCGTCGTACCACCACCGATGATGCGGTTTACGATGGAGTCGCGGCCCGAGAGTGACGATGAGCCGCGGTGAGCCTCGTCCAGTACGACGACGAAGCCCTGCGGGCGAGTGGTCACAGTGTTGGCGATCGTCTGCCAGAGCGAGTACGTACGCGCCTCGGTGTCAGACCGGGATCGCGTCAGGGTGTTTGTCCCTGCAAGTTTCTGGACGTTCAGGAAGTACACAGCTCCGGGTTCGAACACCTCCTCGTCGAAATCCGTGTCGATTTCGATGAGGCGGTTCGGGGCGAGGGCCGATGAGGCGTCCATCATCTTGTGCCGCGTCTGGCGGTTCAGTGCTGGGTCGTCGGTGACCCAGAGGAACGTCGCTCCATCCACCCCAGGAGTGGAGTCGTCGCCGTCGAGTGCCGCCTCGATGACGCCCGTCGCGATCACTGTCTTTCCCGCGCCAGTGGGTGCCACCAGTACAACGGCAGTGCGCTCGTCGGGGTCGTCGGCGTACTCGGCGGCCGCCTTGACGAGGTGCTTGGAGAGCACCCGTACCGCGTCGCTCTGGTAGTCGAAGAGCTCGTACTTCACGGCGTCACCCTAGTGACCGGTCGACGAGCTGAAGCCCAAGGCGGCACGAGCGGGCCTTGCCGTGGGGTGGCGCTCATCAGGGTTGGACGGAACCGGGGTCGCCGGTCCTGTCCGGGCACCGGACGCCATGGTGGTGCGGTGATCGGGGCTGATCGAGTCGCGCGACGAGCCGGTGGGCGTGGACCTTGGGACGGAGCCTACGGCGGCCCCTCGGTGGGAGGGCGACGGGAGCGGCCGTGTGGCCGGTCGAAGGCTCGTCGGGCTGCACACGTCTTGCCTTGGCCGGGTTCCCATGCCGAGCGAACACGACGCGGGCGTTTACGTGGGGTAAGTGTGAGGTACGGCTACGCCGCGCCTGTTGGGAACGCCGAGCTGTGGTGCTGACCTGGGGTGTTGCTCCCCCGACTGGACTCGAACCAGTAACCCTCCGATTAACAGTCGGATGCTCTGCCAATTGAGCTACGGGGGATCGCGGTCGGCCCCCGCGCCGGGGGCGTTCCGACGGAAAACTGTAGCAGCCGATCGAGCGGCCTCCGGACCGCCTTCAGGCGGGCAGGCCGGCGGCGTCGCGCACCGCGGCCTCGGCCTTCGCGAGTGCCGTGGCGACCTCGGGATCGGTCGGGTCGACGCCGGCGTTGCCGAGCGTCTGGGTGAACAGCCGGCCGTCCGGGCCACGCCGCAGCGCAACCTGCGCCTGCCCACCGCCGGGCAGCGTCACCGTCACCGCGTGCACCACTGACTGCTGCACGCGGTCGCGGAAGGTGCGGGCGAACCGGCGGGCCTCGGCGTCGTCGGGCACCACGAGGGCGCGGCGGGCCCCGGACACCCACCACACCGTGAGGGTGCGGGTCTCCGGAGCCATCGAGCCTCGGTCGATGTCGCACCACGGCGTCGCGGCGTCGGCCCCCGTGGCATCCGCGGTCAGGAGGTGCAGGGACCGCAGCGACGCGACCGCCCAGCCGCCGCCGTCCAGCTGCACGCCGGCCAGGACGGTGTCGCCCTGGGGGAGGTCGAGGCGGGCCGCGACGTCGCGGGGGAGGCGGTGACGAAAGCGCGGCACGGCGATCCACCGTACTCGCTGCCGCTACCCTGGCGACGCCGGGGCAGTAGCTCAGCCGGTCAGAGCAGCGGACTCATAATCCGTCGGTCGCGGGTTCAAGCCCCGCCTGCCCCACACGCCGCCTCCCGGGTCCACATCACCCGCGCGCCTCGGACGAGGGCCCTGCCCGGGGCCGCGGAACGCGATTTCACCCGCCCGCCGAATCAGACATTCGCGGGCACACGTTGTCCCATGACGCCCAAATGGGGCATAGTGCCTTTGTCAGCGACAACGGCAAACCCGACCGCAAGGCGGGGACGCAAAGCCACGGGACCCCTTGGGCCAGCCGAGCTACCGAACGACAGGAGTCATGAGATGGCACCGACCCCCCACACCACGCTCTCGCAGGGTTCTCTGCTCACGCCAGGCGAGGTCGCGGTCCTGTTCCGGGTCGACCCGAAGACGGTCACGCGCTGGGCGCAGGCCGGCAAGCTCTCGACCGTGCGCACGCTCGGCGGCCACCGCCGGTTCCACGAGGACGAGGTGTGCCAGCTGCTGGGAGAGGTCCCGCAGCAGCGCGCGGGCGACTGAGCGCACCAGCACCGCAGCGACGCCGGCGGGTTCGTCCCGCCGGCGTCCCCATGTCCGGGACTCTCGCCATGGGAGGATCAATGCATGGCCATGCGTGAGATCCGCGTCGTCGGCGACCCCGTGCTGCGCACGCCGTGCGACCCCGTCACCACCGTCGACGACCGCGTGCGCGGGCTCGTCGCCGACCTGCTCGAGACGGTCGACGAGGACGGCCGCGCGGGCCTGGCCGCCAATCAGATCGGTGTCAGCCTGCGCGCCTTCTCGTGGAACATCGACGACGAGATCGGGTACGTCCTCAACCCGGTGATCGTCGAGCTCTCCGAGGAGGAGTACCAGGACGACGACGAGGGCTGCCTGTCGGTCCCGGGCCTGTGGTTCCCCACCCGCCGTTCCTGGTACGCCCGCGTGGTGGGCGAGGACCTCGAGGGCAAGGAGGTCGTCGTCGAGGGGACCGGCCTCATGGCGCGCTGCCTGCAGCACGAGGTGGACCACCTCGACGGCCACCTGTACGTTGACCGCCTCGAGCGCTCCGTGCGCAAGAAGGCGATGAAGGCGATCCGCGAGCAGCTCGGCTGACCGCCGCAGGGCGAGACGCGCCGCCTGCGTGCTGGCGCGCCGGCCGCTCGTCGGGCATCCTGGGTACCGCACGCCGCGTGCGCCACGTGCTCCCGGTTGGGCAGAGGTCGTTGGGGAAGACGAACCTCGGACCACCTACGGAGGACGACATGGCCGGTGCCATCACCCGCGGTGTTCTTTTCGTGCACTCAGCGCCCCGGGCGCTGTGTCCGCACGTCGAATGGGCCGCCGGCAACGTGCTCGGCGGGCGGGTCGCCTTGGACTGGACCGTGCAGCCCGCCGGAGCCGGCTTCTACCGCGCCGAGCACTCGTGGCAGGGCGTGCAGGGGACCGGTGCCAGGCTGGCGTCCGCGCTGCGCGGCTGGGCGCACCTGCGCTACGAGGTGACCGAGGAGGCGAGCCACGGCGCGGACGGCTCGCGCTGGAGCCACACGCCGGAGCTCGGCATCTTCCACGCCGCCACGGACGTGCACGGCAACATGGTGGTGCCCGAGGACCGGATCCGTGCGGCGCTGCAGTTCGCGGACGACCCGCTGCGCCTGCGCGAGGAGCTCGACATGGCGCTCGGGCAGGCCTGGGACGACGAGCTCGAACCCTTCCGCTACGCCGGCGCCGGCGCGCCGGTGCGCTGGCTGCACCGCGTCGGGTAGCTCCCCACTGGTTGCGTCTTCAACTAACTCGTCGTAGAGTCCACGGTTGTAGGTACAACCAACGACATGACGAGGGTGGTCAACGTGGCACGGTTCAGCATCATCGGCACCGGCAGCATGGCGAACGCGATCGGCGGCCTGCTGGCCGACGGCGGCAACGACGTGACGTACGTCGCCCGCGACCAGGTGGGCACCACGGCGCTGGGCGACGTCGTCGTGCTCGCGCTGCCGTACGGCGCGGTCGAGGGCGTCCTGGCCGCCTACGGCGAGGCGCTGGACGGGAAGGTCGTCGTCGACATCACCAACCCGGTGAACTTCGAGACCTTCGACTCGCTCGTCGTGCCCGCCGGCAGCTCGGCGGCCGCCCAGATCCAGGCCACGCTGCCGAACAGCTCGGTGCTCAAGGCCTTCAACACCACCTTCGCCGCGACGCTGGCGACGAGGAAGGTCGGCGACCTGGCCACCACCGTGCTGATCGCCGGTGACGACGCCGCCGCCAAGGCCGCCCTCGTCGCCGCGGTGGAGGCCGGCGGGGCCCGTGCGCTGGACGCCGGGCCGCTGGCTCGGGCGCACGAGCTGGAGTCCATCGGCTTCCTGCAGATCGGGCTCGCCGCCGCCGGCACGATCCCGTGGACCGGCGGCTTCGCGCTCGTCCGCTGAGGATCCGGGACGAAGGAGGGGTGGCGTGAACGTCGACGAGCGCGTGATCAGTGCGGCGGCCGGGATGGGCGCGCCGACGCTGCGCGTCGGCGACCTCGAGCCGATGTCCTCGTACTACGAGGAGGCGCTGCTCTTCGAGCCGCTCGAGGAGCGCGTCGTCGCCGGCCTGGTGCACCGGGTCCTCGGCCGGGGAACCACGCCGCTGCTACGGCTGGTGCACACGCCGAACCTCCCGGTCGCCGGGCCGCACCAGGCGGGGCTGTTCCACAACGCGTTCCTCTTCGGCGACGCGGCGAGCCTGTCCGCGACGGTGCTGCGCGCCGCCCGGGACCCGCGAAGCCGGTTCGCAGGCTCGGCGGACCACCTGGTCAGCGAGGCGTTCTACTTCACCGACCCCGAGGGCAACGGTGTCGAGCTCTACCGTGACCGGCCGCGCGACCAGTGGGTCTGGCAGGACGGGTCGGTGCGCATGGACACCATCGGCCTCGACCCGAACGCCTACCTGCGCAGCCACGTGACGCCGGACGCGGTCGCGGCCGGCGGGCAGCTGCCGGGCACCGTCGGGCACGTCCACCTCCAGGTCGGCGACCTCGCGGCTGCGAAGGCCTTCTACGTCGACGCGATCGGCTTCGAGGCGACCCTGAGCGATCTCCCGGGGGCGCTCTTCGTGTCGGCGGGCGGCTACCACCACCACCTGGCGATGAACGTCTGGAACAGCCGCGGCGCGGGTCCGCGGGCGGCGAGCCTCGGGCTGGCGCAGGTGGCGGTCACCGTGCCCGCGCGCGAGGACCTCGACGCGATGGTCGGGCGGCTACGGGCGGCCGGCATCTCCTACGCCGACGACGCCCGCTCGGTCACCGCGCGCGACCCCTGGGACACCCAGGTGACCGTCGCGCTCGACGGCACGACGGTGGACGAGCTGCTGGACAGCCCTCGGTCCGCCTGACCCGGGCCAGGCCTGGCGGACCGGCCTCGGCCTCAGACGTTCGTCACGACGAGCGCGACGTTGTGACCGCCGAAGCCGAACGAGTTGTTGATCGCGGCCACGTCACCGGCCGGCAGCGTGCGCGGGGTGTCGCGCACCAGGTCCAGCACCAGCTCGGGGTCGGGGTTCGCGACGTTGATCGTCGGCGGTGCGAGCCGCTCGTGGAGGGCGAGCACCGTGAGGATGGTCTCGAGCGCGCCGGCGCCGCCCAGCAGGTGGCCCGTCATCGACTTCGTCGCCGACAACGCGACGTGGTCGGCCTCGTCGCCCAGCACCGCACGCACGGAGCGCGCCTCGATGAGGTCGCCCACCACGGTGGACGTCGCGTGCGCGTTGAGGTGCACCACCTGGCGAGCATCGACGTCCGAGTCGGCGAGCGCCGCCCGCATGGCACGGATCTGACCGTCGCCGCTCGGCTCGGGGGACGTGATGTGGTAGCCGTCCGCGGACAGGCCGACGCCGGCGATCCGGGCGTAGACCCGGGCACCACGGGCGGCGGCGTGGGCAGCGCTCTCGAGCACGACGATCCCGGCGCCCTCGCCGAGCACGAAGCCGTCGCGGTCCACGTCGTACGGCCGGGAGGCGCCTGCCGGGTCGTCGTTGCGCAGCGACAGCGTCCGCGACGCGGCGAACGAGGCGATGGGCATCGGGTGGATGCAGGCCTCGGTGCCGCCCGCGACCACCACGTCGGCGCGACCCGACCGGATCATGTCGACCCCGTAGCCGATCGCCTCCGAGCCCGAGGCGCACGCCGAGACGAGCGCGTGCGCGCCGGCCCGCGCGTGCAGCTCGAGCGAGACGTAGGCCGCGGGCGAGTTCGGCATGAGCATGGGCACCGTCATCGGCAGCATGCGCCGGGCGCCCTTCTCCCGCAGCGTGTCCCAGCCGTCGAGCGTCGTCTGGATGCCGCCGATGCCGGAGGAGACCACGGCGCCGAGGCGCTCCGGCTCGACCTCCGGGGCGCCGGCGTCCGACCATGCCTCACGTGTCGCCACGATCGCGTACTGCGCGGACGGGTCCATGCGCTTGATCTCGGGGACCGTCAGCACGTCCGACGCCGGCACGGCCAGCGTGGCGGCAAAGGTCACGGGCAGGCCGTAGCGCTCCACCCACTCGGGGTTGAGCAACCGGGCGCCCGAGGTGCCGGCCAGGGCGGCCGCCCAGGTGGAGCGCACGTCGCCGCCGAGCGGCGAGGTGGCCCCGAGCCCGGTGACGACGACGTCGATGGTTCCGGTCATGGTGCTCCTCGGGGGCTGGTCCGACCGGTGGCCGGGGGAGGTTCGGGGTCCGGGCGCCGGCGGCGCGTGGTGCGCCGCCGGCCGCCGGTGTCAGGACTGGGCGCCCGCGATGAAGCTCACCGCGTCGGCGACCGTGGTGAGGTTCTTCACCTCGTCGTCCGGGATCGTGACGGAGAACTTGTCCTCGGCCAGGGTGACGATCGTCATCATCGACAGCGAGTCGATGTCGAGGTCGTCGGTGAAGGACTTCTCCGGCAGCACGGTCTCGACGGGCAGGCCGGTCTCCTCGCTGACGATCTCGGCCAGGCCGGCCAGGATCTCCTGCTCGCTGTACGCCATTCGGGTGTCTCCTTGGGTTCGGTGGGGCAGGTCGGTCGGAACGCTACCGCCCGCTCGTCGGGCGGCGGCTACGGGAGGACGACCACCTGGGCCGCGTAGACCAGGCCGGCGCCGAACCCGATCTGCAGCGCGAGCGCGCCGGGTTCGACGAGACCCTCGCGACGCAGCCGCTCGGCGGCCAGCGGGATGGAGGCGGCGGACGTGTTGCCGGTCTCGGCGATGTCGCGGGCCACGACCACCGACTCCGGCAGCTTCAGCTGCTTGATCATCAGGTCGATGATCCGCATGTTCGCCTGGTGCGGGATGAACGCGTCGATCTGCTCCGCCGTGACGCCCGCCGCGTCGAGCGCGCGCTGCGCCACCGGGGCCATCTGCCACACCGCCCACTTGAAGACCGTCGGGCCCTCCTGGCGCAGCGTGGGCCAGCCGAGCGACGCGTCGTCGCGCCACTGCAGCCACGAGTGCGTCTGCCCGATCGCCTGTGCCTGCGCGCCGTCCGAGCCCCACACCGTCGGGCCGATGCCCGGTGTGTCGGACGGCCCGATGACCACGGCGCCGGCCCCGTCGCCGAGCAGGAACGAGATGGACCGGTCGGTGGGGTCGACGAACTCGCTCATCTTCTCGGCACCCACGACGAGCACGTGCCGCGCGCTGCCGGCCCGGACGAGCGCGTCGGCCTGCCCGATCCCGTAGCAGTAGCCGGCGCAGGCCGCGGAGATGTCCCACGCGGCGGCCGGGGTGGCGCCGATGCGATCGGCGATGACGGCGGCGGCCGAGGGTGTCTGGTGGAAGTACGTGACCGTCGAGACGATGACCGCGTCGATGTCGGCACCCGTCAACCCGGCGTCCGCGATGGCGGCCTGCGCGGCGGCGGTCGCCAGCGCCAGCAGGTCGACGTCGGCGCCGGCGCGGCGGCGGGTGACGATGCCGGTCCGCTGCCGGATCCACTCGTCGGAGGAGTTGATCGGCCCGGCGATGTCGTCGTTGGTCACGACGAGATCGCCCCGCACGCCGCCGAGCCCGAGGATCCGGGTGTGGGCGGGGCCGGTGGCCTGCCGCAGGGTGGGACGGCTCACGCTTGCTCCTCCTGGTTCGTCGTGCCGGAATGGCGTGCCATCAGGTCGCGGGCGGCGTCGAGGTCGGCCGGCGACTTGACGGCGACCCGCTCGACGTCGGGCAGCGCCCGGCGCGCCAGACCCGCGAGCACGCCGCCGGGAGCCAGCTCGAGCAGCCCGGTGACGCCGAGCGCCGCCATCGTCTCCTGGACGAGGTCCCAGCGCACGGGCCGGGCCACCTGGCGAACGACGAGCGCGAGGGCGTCGCCGCCGGTGCGGACCGGCGTGCCGTCGGCGTTCGTGAGCAGGGCGATCGACGGGTCGGCGGGCGTCACGGTGGCCGCCGCCGCACGCAGCTCGTCGACCGCCGACGCCATGACGTCGGTGTGGAAGGCGCCGGCGACCTGCAGCGCGACCACCTTGCTCCGGGCCGGCGGCGCCGCGGCGAGCTCGGCCAGCGCCTCGAGCGCACCCGCGGCGACCACCTGGCCGCCGCCGTTGACGTTCGCCGCCGTCAGCCGCAGCTCGGTGAGGCGTGCCAGCACGTCGTCGGGGTCGCCGCCCAGCACCGCGCTCATGCCGGTAGGGACGCGCGCCGCCGCGCGCGCCATCGCACGGCCACGCAGCGCGACGAGGCGCAGCGCCGTCGCCGGGTCCAGCACGCCGGCGAGCACCAGCGCCGTGAACTCGCCCACGGAGTGCCCGGCGACGACGTCGGGACGCGGCGTCTCAGGTGCGAGGAGGCCCAGGGCTCGTGCCGTCGCGAGCGCGCTGGCGACGAGCAGCGGCTGTGCCACCGCGGTGTCCCGGATCTCCTCGGCGTCGGCCGTGGTGCCGAGCCGCACCAGGTCCAGACCGGTGACCTGCGAGGACGTGTCGAGCTCGGCAGCGACCCCGGGCACCTCGAACCACGGCGCGAGCATGCCGGGGGACTGGGCGCCCTGACCAGGGCACACGACGGCTAGCACGCCACCACTCTGCCTTTCCGCTGTCCGGCGCCCGGGTGGCGCCACCGACCAGGATGTTTCGACGACCTTGTCGCAGTCCTACAAAGGGCCCGGACCCGCCGCGGCCGCCCCGTCGAGCCGTCCGAGCGCGAGCGCGGTCTGCAGCACGTACGAGTCGCGCGCGTCCAGCGGGTCCCACCCGGTGACGTCGGTGACGCGCCGCAGCCGGTAGCGCACGGTGTTGGGGTGCACGTACAGCGCGCGGGCGGCGGCCTCGAGCGAGCGGCCGGTGCCGAGGTACGCCTCGAGCGTGTCGAGCAGCGCGCCGGTGCTGGCGGCGAGCGGCGCGTACGCCCGGGCGACGAGCTGCGCGCGTGCGGCGGCGTCCCCGACGAGCACGCGTTCGGGCAGCAGCTCGTCCGCCGCCACCGGGCGTGGCGCGTGCGACCAGGCGGGCGCCGCGAGCAGGCCTGCCAGCGCGGCGCGCGCCGAGCGCGCGCACTCCGCGAGGTCGCGCGCGGCGGGGCCGACGACGACCGGTCCGGGCCCGAAGCGTGGCACGATCGCGGCGATGGCGGGGGCCAGGTCGCCGTTGCCGCGCAGGAACAGCAGCAGCCGGTCGCCCTGGATCCCGATGAGCACGTCCGCCTCGCGGCGGGTGGCGCGGCGCAGGTCGGTCGACCGGCGGGGGTCGAGACCACCGTCCGTGGTGCCGGCGACCACGACCATGGTCTCGCCGTGCGACCACCCCAGCGCCGCCACGCGGGACCGCAGCGAGTCGTCGATGTCGTCTCGCACCAGCGCGTCGACGACGAGCGCCTCCAGCCGGGCGTCCCAGGCGCCGCGCACCTCGGCGGCGCGGGCGTACACCTCGGCCGCGGAGAACGCGACCTCGCGGCTGTACCGCAGCACCGCCTCCCGCAGGGCGCGCTCCTCGCCGGGTGCCGCGAGCCGCGCGCTGTGCGCCTCGACGACGTCGACGCCGATGCGGACCAGCTGGAGCGTGTGCTGCAGCGAGATGGAGCGCGTGAGCTCCGGCGGTGCGCCCGAGAAGATCTCGCCAGCGCCGGCCGGACGGCGCGTCGGGTCCGTGAACCAGTCGACGAAGGCCGTGATGCCGGCCTGCGCGACCAGCCCTACCCACGACCGGTCCTCGGCGGGAAGGGCGCGGTACCACTCGAGGTCCGTCTCCAGGCGTCGCATCGTCGCCGCGGACAGCTCACCGGCCGCGCCCTTGACGCGCTTCTGCGTCTCGCTGCTGGTCTCGGGCGACGGTGCGACGTGCGGGCCGGGGGCCGGATGACGTTCGCCGCGCGGGTGCTCGTGCCCCGCGTTCGCGTCGCTGGTCGCCATGGGGCGAGCATACGCAACGGTTGTGGAGACCCGACAAACGTTGCTGAGCGTGACTGCCGGCCGGAACGCCGGAAGCCGGGTGCGTGCCGAACGCCTCGGCTATGGTCGCTGCATGGCACTCCTGCCACGCCTCCGCCAGCTGATCCGCAGACCGATGTCTGCGTCGAAGGTCGGCGCCCGGCGTCCGACGTCCGCCAAGCAGAACGGCGACACGCTCCACGAGGACGCCCTGCGCTCCATGCTGTCGGACGATCCCAACAACGAGCGGGCGTTCCGGGCGCTGGCTGACATCGTGCGGCGCCGTGCCGCGGACTCGTTCGACGAGCACGACCCGCTGGCAGCGCCGGTCGACGACGAGGAGCGCGAGCAGGCCGAGGACCTGGCCGTCTGGGCGCTGGCAGAGGAGTTCGCCGGAAACCCCCGCGGCTGGTACCCGTTGGTCGAGCTGGCTCGGCTCTCCGTGCACAACGACCACGACGCCACCATCCGCCGCCTGGTCACGGCGGCCGAGCGCGATCCCTCGGGGCGCGCGCTGGCCGCGGGACTCGAGCTGCTGCGCGACGCCGGGATGCCGGTCGAGGCGCTCGGGCTCGGCGTCGGGCACTGGCGTGCCCGGGAGCACGACCCGGAGGTCGCCCGGCACCTGGTCAACGCCGCGCTGGAGGCCGGCCGCCCGCTCGAGGCCAAGCAGTACCTGGCGGCGCTCGGCGAGCGCGAGGACGCGGCCCAGCTGACGGCGCTGCGCGCGGAGCTGGCGCAGACGATCGCGCAGGCCGAGCACACCGTCCCCGGCGCCTGACGCGCGGGACGTCGTCCCCGGCCTGACACCGTCGGGGCGCTGCCGCCACGGACCCGCGTCTCGCGGGCCCGCCCACCGCTGGCGCCACGGGCCGAGTCCGCTGACCGTCGTCCCGTCACCAGGGGGACGATGAGGCCGGCACGCCGACGGCGCGCGGTCTGCTCGTCCCCCTGGTGCGGTCAGTCGATCAGGAGTCGCCGCCGGCCACGCCCGAGGTGCCGGCCGTGACGTCGTAGAGCCGGTACCGCTCGATGGCCTGAGCGGGCACCGACGGGTCCACGGCCCCCTCGGCGACGAGCTGCTCGAGCACCCGCACCACGACGGACGCGCCGTCGATGTGGAAGTACCGGCGTGCCGCCGCACGGGTGTCGGAGAACCCGAAGTCGTCCGCGCCCAACGTGTCGTAGCGGCCCGGCACCCACGCGCGGACCTGGTCCGCGACGAGGTGGTTGAAGTCGGTCGTCGCGACGAACGGGCCCTGCGCGCCGGCGAGCTTGGCCGTCAGGTACGGCGTCGGCGTCGGCTCGCCCGGTCGCAGGAACGCGGCCTCGTCGGCCGCCAGCCCGTCCCGCCGCAGCAGGGACCAGCTGGTCACCGACCACACGGCCGCGCGCACCCCCCAGTCGTCGGCGAGCAGCTGCTGCGCCTCGAGCGCCCACGGCATCGCGACGCCGGAGGCGAGGATCTGGGCGCGCGGACCGTCGCCCTGAGCGGGCGACAGCAGGTAGATGCCGCGCTTGATGCCCTCGACGTCGACGCTCTCCGGCTCGGCCGGCTGCGGCATGGGCTCGTTGTAGACGGTGAGGTAGTAGACGACGTTGGGGTCACGCCCGTCCGAGCCGTCGCCGTACATCCGCTCGAGCCCGTCCTTGACGATGTGACGGATCTCGTACCCGTAGGCGGGGTCGAAGTGGATGACGTGCGGCATGGCGGTGGCCTGCAGCGGCGAGTGCCCGTCGGCGTGCTGCAGCCCTTCGCCGGTCAGCGTGGTGCGGCCCGCCGTGGCGCCGATGAGGAAGCCACGCGCCATCTGGTCGCCGGCCGCCCAGAACTGGTCGCCGGTGCGCTGGAACCCGAACATCGAGTAGTAGAAGTAGAACGGGATGAGCGGCTCGCCGTGCGTCGCGTACGACGTGCCGACGGCCTGGAACACCGACGCAGAGCCGGCCTCGTTGATCCCCATGTGCATGATCTGGCCGGACTCGGACTCTCGGTAGGAGAGCATGAGGTCGGCGTCGACCGGCGTGTAGTGCTGGCCCAGGGTGTTGAAGATCTTCGCGCTGGGGAAGATCGCGTCCAGGCCGAACGTGCGGGCCTCGTCAGGGATGATCGGCACGATGCGCTTGCCGATCTCCGGGTCCTTGATGAGGTCCTTGAAGAGCCGCACGAGCGCCATCGTGGTGGCCACCGGCTGGGTGCCGGAGCCCTTGGCGAGACCGGCGTAGACCTTGTCCTCGGGCAGCGTGAGCGGCTTGTACGTCGAGCGACGCTCAGGCAGGAAGCCACCCAGCTGGCGGCGCCGCTCGAGGGCGTACGCGACGGCCTCGTCCTGCGGACCCGGGTTGTAGTACGGCGGCAGGTACGGGTTCTCCTCGAGCTGCGCGTCGGTGAACGGCAGCTGCAGCGTGTCACGCAGCTGCTTGAGGTCGTCCACCTTCATCTTCTTCATCTGGTGCGTCGCGTTGCGTCCCGCGAAGTGCGAGCCCAGCGCGTAGCCCTTGATGGTGTGCGCGAGGATGACGGTCGGCTGGCCGGTGTGCTCGCGGGCCGCCTTGTAGGCCGCGTAGACCTTGCGGTAGTCGTGGCCGCCGCGCTTGAGCGCCCAGATCTCGTCGTCGGTCATGTGCTCGACGAGCCGGGCGGTGCGCGGGTCGCGGCCGAAGAAGTGCTCACGCACGTAGGCGCCGTCGTTGGCCTTGAACGTCTGGTAGTCGCCGTCGAGCGTGGTGTTCATGAGGTTGACGAGGGCGCGGTCCTTGTCGGCGTTGAGCAGCACGTCCCACTCGCGGCCCCAGATGACCTTGATGACGTTCCAGCCGGCGCCGCGGAAGAACGCCTCGAGCTCCTGGATGATCTTGCCGTTGCCGCGCACCGGGCCGTCGAGCCGCTGCAGGTTGCAGTTGACGACGAACGTCAGGTTGTCGAGGTTCTGCTGCGCGGCCTGCTGCAGCATGCCGCGGCTCTCCGGCTCGTCCATCTCGCCGTCGCCGAGGAACGCCCACACGTCCTGCTGGCTGGTGTCCTTGATGCCGCGGTTGTGCAGGTACTTGTTGGTCCAGGCCTGGTAGATGGCCGACGAGGGGCCGAGGCCCATCGAGACCGTCGGGAACTCCCAGAAGTCGGGCAGCAGGCGCGGGTGCGGGTACGACGGCAGGCCACCGCCGGGGTTGGACTGCTCCTGGCGGAAGCCGTCCATCTGCTGCTCGGAGAGCCGCCCCTCGAGGAGCGCGCGGGCGTAGACGCCGGGGGAGGCGTGGCCCTGGAAGTAGATCTGGTCGCCGCCGCCCGGGTGGTCCTTGCCGCGGAAGAAGTGGTTCAGGCCGACCTCGTAGAGCGTGGCCACGGAGGCGTACGACGACAGGTGGCCGCCCACCGCGATGTGGGAGCGCTGGGCGCGCTGCACCATGACCGCGGCGTTCCAGCGGATCATCCGGCGGAACCGGCGCTCGATGGCCTCGTCGCCGGGGAAGTACGGCTCGTTGTGCACCGCGATGGTGTTGACGTAGGGCGTGTTGAGCGACACCGGGATCGCGACGTTGCGCTCGCGTGCGTGCCGCAGCAGGCTCATCAGGACGTAGCGGGCGCGGGGGCCGCCCTCGGAGTCGATGAGGCCGTCGAGCGACTCGATCCACTCGCCCGTCTCCGCGGGGTCGATGTCGGGCACCTGGCTGAGCAGGCCGCCGATCAGCGGGCCGGTCTCGTCGATCGAAGCCACCGGAAGCTCCTTCGTGTCTCGTCTGTGAAGTACCCCCATTGTCCGACCTTCCTGGGTCGAAAGTCACACGCGACGACAACCGGTGGCCGTGATCTGCGCGACACTCGCCGGGCGCCGCCGGCGGCTCGGCACCGCCATATCGCCGCCGGTGGGCTAGCGTCTGCACACATCGAGGCGTCCGGACGATCGGGCGCCGCGTCCCGTTCGGGGAGGGAGAGGTCCGGTGTCTGAGACCGCGGACGATGCCGCACAGGCGGCGGCGCGCCTGGGGTTCACCTCCGGTCAGGTGATCCAGGAGTTCGGGTACGACGAGGACGCCGACGAGGACCTGCGGTCCGGGCTGGAGACCGTCACCGGTTCCGCCCTGGTCGACGAGGACTACGACGACGTCACCGACGGCGCCCTCATCTGGTTCCGTGACGACGACGGCGACCTCGCGGACGCGCTGGTCGACGCCCTGACGGTCCTCGACGACAGCGGGCCCATCGTGCTGCTGACGCCGAAGGCCGGACGTCCCGGCCACGTGTCGCACTCCGACATCGAGGAGGCCGCGACGACCGCCGGGCTCCACCCGATGTCGACGTTCGCGGCGGCGCCCGAGTGGTCGGCGACGCGGCTGGCGACCAGGGGTCGCGGGCGCTGACACGGATGCCGCCTCGCCTGGCGGGGTGACCGGCCGCACCCTCGGCGTCGCGGCGCCCGGCTTCACGCTCCCGTCGACGAGCGGTGCTCCCGTCTCGCTGAGCGCCCTGCGCGGCGGGCTCGCGATCCGCGGTTCGTTCCTCGTCGACGGCGATGGCATCCTTCGGTGGAGCGCCGTCAACCCACGGTCGCAGGCCCGCCCGCTGGCCGCGCACCGCGAGGCCCTCGCGACGCTCTGAGCGTCCCTCCTCACCGAAGGTCCACCATGGCGAAGCTGCTCGTCGTCCGCGCCCACCCCCTGACGAGCGAGTTCTCCCGCTCGATGCAGCTGACGGACGAGTTCGTCCGGGTCTACCGGCAGGCCCACCCCGACGACGACGTCCTCGACCTCAACCTCTACGCCCGTGCGGTCCCGGAGATCGACCTCGACCTGCTGTCGGCATGGCAGAAGCTCGGCGCCGGCACGCCGTTCGCCCACCTGGAGGAGCGTGAGCAGAACAAGCTCACCCTGTTCGACGGGTACACCAGCCAGTTCCTCACCGTCGACAAGATCGTCGTGGCGAACCCGCTGTGGAACCTCAACGTGCCGACCCGGCTCAAGGCGTGGATCGACACCATCGCGGTCGCCGGGCAGACCTTCCGGTACACCGAGGACGGCGTGGCGGTGGGTCTGGTGCACGGCAAGAAGGCCGTGCACATCCAGACGTCGGGTGGCGTGTTCGAGGGGCTGGACCCGGCCAGCCTGTACGTCCGGACGATCTTCACCTTCCTCGGGGTGGAGGACTACCAGCAGATCGTCGCCGAGGGCATGGACCACGACCCGGAGCATGCCGGCGAGATCGTCGCCACGGCGCTGGACCAGGTGCGCGAGGTCGCGGCGGCGTTCTGACCGGGCGGAGCCGGCCCGTCGTGGTCGGTGGGCCGTGTCCTGGTCGAACGTCGAGGTCGTCGTCGGCCGCCGCGCGGACGCTGCTGAAGATCACGGCGTGCAGGGACGCTTCGGCGGGTCGGCGATCGTGCCGCTCACGGCGCGAGCCGTAGCGACCGGGTGCTGGCGTGGGCCCGGCCGGTCTCGAACCGACGACCTCCGCGGTGTAAGCGCGGCGCTCTGACCAACTGAGCTACAGGCCCGACGGCGGCGAGCCTACCGGGCACGGCAGGATGGGCCCATGCGCGCAACCGTCATCCACGGCCCCCACGACATCCGCCTGGAGCAGGTGCCCGACCCGCGGGTCCAGCTGCCGACCGACGCGCTGGTGCGCGTCGTGGCGGCGTGCGTGTGCGGATCGGACCTGTGGCCGTACCGCGGGGTCGCCCCCACGCCGCAGCCGCGGCGCATCGGCCACGAGTTCGTCGGCGTCGTCGAGGAGGTCGGTGCGGCGGTCGGGACGCTGCGGCCCGGGGACTTCGTCGTCGCGCCCTTCACCATCAGCGACAACACCTGCGTGCACTGCCGCAACGGGGTCCAGACCTCGTGCGTGCACGGCGGCTCGTGGGGCGCGGTGAACGACGACGGGCTGCTGGCCGACGGCGGCCAGGGCGAGTACGTGCGGGTGCCCCATGCCGACGGCACGCTCGTCGCGGCTCCCGGGGTGCCGTCCGACGAGCTGATGCCGGGCGTGCTGGCGTGCAGCGACGTCATGGGCACCGGGCACCATGCCGCGCGCTCCGCGCGCGTGCGGGAGGGGTCGACCGTCGTCGTCGTCGGCGACGGCGCGGTGGGCCTGTCCGCCGTCATCGCCGCCCGCCGGCTCGGCGCGGAGCGGATCGTGGCGATGAGCCGCAACCCGGCGCGCCAGGCGCTCGCCACCCGCTTCGGGGCCACCGACCTCGTCGCCGAGCGCGGCGCGGAGGGGGTGGCGCACGTCCTCGACCTGCTCGACGGCGTCGGTGCGGACAGCGCGCTCGAGTGCGTCGGGACGAAGGAGTCGATGCAGCAGGCGCTCGACGTGGCACGGCCCGGCGGGCTCGTGGGGTTCGTCGGCGTGCCGGCCGGCGGTCCGGAGGTGTCGGTACGGCAGATGTTCGGCACCAACGTGGGTGTCGTCGGCGGCGTGGCGCCGGTGCGCTCCTACCTCCCCGAGCTGCTGGCGGACGTGTGGTCCGGGGCCATCGATCCCGGACCGGTGTTCGACCTGACCCTGCCGCTCGACGAGGTGGCGCAGGCCTATGCCGCCATGGACGAGCGGCGCGCCGTCAAGGTGATGCTCCGTCCGTAGCCACGCCGGGCCGCAGCGCCGCCGGTAGGTTGCGGCTGTGACCACGACCCCCACCCTCGCTGACCTCGTCGCCGCCCTCGAGCGGCGCTATCCCGTGCGGGGCGCGGAGAGCTGGGACGCGGTGGGGCTCGTCGTCGGCGACCCCGCGCAGCCCGTGCGCCGCGTGCTGTTCGCGGTCGACCCCGTCGCGGTGGTGGCCGACGAGGCCGTCGCCTGGGGCGCCGACCTGCTCGTCACCCACCACCCGTTGTTCCTTCGTGCGGTCCACGGCATGCCGGCCACCACGTTCAAGGGTGCGGTGGCGCACCGCCTGGTCCGTGGCGGCGTGGCGCTGTGGGCCGGTCACACCAACGCCGACGCCGCGCCGGGCGGCGTGGCGGACGCGCTCGCGGAAGCGATCGGCCTGGTCGACCTCGCGCCGCTGGTGGCCGCGCCGCGCGAGCCGGTGGACAAGCTCGTCGTCATGGTCCCCGCCGGCCACGTCGACGCCATGGTCGACGCGCTCGCGGCGGCCGGCGCCGGCGCCCTGGGGGAGTACACCCGCGCCGCCTTCACCTCGACCGGCGAGGGCACGTTCGTCCCCGGGGCGGGTGCCCGGCCCGCGATCGGCACCCCGGGGACCCGGGAGAGCGTCGTCGAGGCGCGCATCGAGATGATCGCCCCGCGTCACCGCCGTGAGGCGGTCGTCGCGGCGCTCCGCGCGGCGCACCCGTACGAGGAGCCGGCGTTCGACGTGCTCGAGGAGGCGGCCCTCGCCGGAGGCAGCGGGCTGGGACGGGTGGGCCGGCTGCCCGTGCCGCAGCGGCTCGACGAGTTCGCGGCCGCCGTCGCCGCGGCGATCCCGGCCACGGCGCAGGGCGTGCGGTACGCGGGCGACCCCGGGCTCGTCGTGCGGCGCGTCGCGGTGCTCGCCGGCGCGGGCGACGGTGAGTTCGAGCCGGTGCGGGCGGCCGGCGTCGACGCGTACGTCACGTCGGACCTGCGGCACCACCCTGCCTCCGAGGCGCGGGAACGGGCGCTGTTCGACGGCCATGGCACCCCCGCTCTCGTCGACACCGCCCACTTCGCGTCCGAGTGGCCCTGGCTGGACCGAGCGGCGCGAACGCTCGTCGCCGACCTCGCAGCCGCGGGCACTACCGTGGAGACCCGGGTCAGCACGCTGTGCACCGATCCGTGGACCGCCCGGGTGGGCGGCGTCTTCGACCGGAAGGACAGCGTGTGACCAGCGCCCCCATCGCCGACCAGCGTCAGCTGCTCGGCGTGCAGGACCTCGACACCCGGCTGGACCAGATCGCGCACCGGCGCGCCCAGGTTCCCGCGCTCGCCGAGATCGCCGCGCTCGACGCCCGGCTCAAGGACCTGACGACGGCGCTGGTGACGAGCCGTACCGCGGCCAGCGACCTGCGGCGCGAGCTGGCGAAGGCGGAGGCGGACGTCGAGCAGGTGCGCGCCCGCGCCCGGCGTGACCAGGAACGCCTCGACTCGGGCCAGGCCAGCGTCCGGGACACGCAGGCGCTCACCAGCGAGATCGACCACCTGGTGGGACGCCAGGCCGACCTGGAGGAGATCGAGCTCGGCGTCATGGAGCGGCTCGAGGCGCACACCGCGGTGCTCGACGAGCTCGAGGCGGCGAACACCGAGGTCGAGCGGCAGCGCGCCGCGGCCGAGGCCGACCGCGACGCCGCGTTCGCGGCGCTGGACGACGAGGCCACCGGGGTGCGTGCCGAGCGCGCGCGGGCCGTCGAGGGTCTCGACGCCGGGCTCGTCGGGCTCTACGAGAAGCTGCGCTCCCAGCTCGCCGGTCGCGGTGCGGCTGCGCTCGTCGGGCGGCAGTGTCAGGGTTGCCGCATGGAGCTCAACCCGCTCGACCTCGAGAAGGTCAAGGCGGCCCCGGCCGACGACGTGGTCCGGTGCGAGGAGTGCGGCCGGATCCTGGTGCGCACCCAGTGACGAGCACGACCTTCGTCTCGGGCAAGGGCGTCCGGTTCGACGACGAGGCGCCGGTGACGGTCGTCCTCGTGCGGCACGGCCAGACCGAGATGACGGTCGCCCGGGGCTACTCCGGGTCGGGGGAGCCTGGACCGTCGCTCGACGAGACGGGCCGCCAGCAGGCGCGCGACGCCGCCGCGCTGGTGCACCGGGTCGGCACCGACCTCTGGGACGACATCGCCTACCCCAGCCAGGTGATCGCCTCGCCCATGGTGCGCACGCAGCAGACCGGGCGGATCGTCGCCGAGCGGCTCGGCCTGCCGTTCTCCCTCGACGCGACGTTCCAGGAGGCCGACTTCGGCGCCTGGCAGGGGCTGACGGCCGAGCAGATCGAGGAGAGGTGGCCCGGACAGCTCGAGCCGTGGCACACCGAGGGGCTCGTCCGTCCGGCGGGCGGCGGCGAGTCCGTGGCCGATGTCGGCACGCGGGTCCGGGAGGGCCTGGTCCGGCTGCAGCAGCTGGGTGGCCCGCGGACCGTGGTGGTGGTGTCGCACGCGGTGGCGATCCGGGCGATGCTCGGCGTGACGATGCGGGCCAACCCGGGTTCCTGGAGCCAGCTGCGGGTGGCGCCGGCCTCGGTGAGCATCATCCGGCTGTACTCCGACCGCCGCGACGAGATCGCGGTGGTCGGCGTCCCGGGCCAGGGCTGGTCGGCCGTCCCGTAGCCGTGCCGGGCGCCCGACGAACCGTGCGCCGGGCACCGCGGACGGGTGGGCGGCCGCAGCACGCGGCCGCCCACCCGTCTCGGCTCCGCTACTCCTGGGAGATGGCGTCCAGGACCGGCAGGCGCGCCGCGCGGATCGCCGGCCACACCGCAGCCGCGACGCCGACCAGCACCGCGAGCACGAGCATGCCGAGCAGGCTGGCGACCGGGACGGCCAGCTGCGACAGGCCCTGGTCGTGGAACACCCGGGGGAGCGAGGCGGCCAGCGCCACGCCCGTGCCGAGCCCCACCACGGTGCCGCACACGGCGGTCAGCACGGACTCCGTGGTGATGGTCCCGGCCAGCTGCAGCCGGCCGAGGCCGACGGCCCGCAGCAGCCCGATCTCGCGCGTCCGCTCGATGACCGACAGCGCGAGCGTGTTGACGATGCCCAGCACCGCGATGACGATCGACAGCCCGAGCAGCGCGTACAGCACGGCGAGCACCTGGTTGACCTGCGCCGCCAGGCCGGCGACGAACTCGCCGGAGGTCATCACCGAGACGACGTAGTACGGCTTGACGATGCCCGCGAGCTGCGTGCGCAGCGCCGTCAGGTCGGTGCCGGGGGCGGCGACGACGGTCACGGTCGTGTCGGTCTGCTGCTCGACCGGGACGAGCGCGTCGAGCGTGGCCGGCGAGGCGACCACGGCCGCGTTGACCGCGACCGAGTGGTACAGGCCGCCGACGGTCAGCGTCCGCTCGCCGGCCGGGCCGGTGACGCCGATCCGGTCGCCGATCGCCAGCCCGTGGCCGGTGGCGAAGTCCGTGTCGAGCACGGCCTCGCCCCGGGCCAGGGCGTCGGCCACCGGACCCTGCAGCGTCTCCGGCGTGAGCACCGAGCCGAGCATCGCCGGGTCGATCGCGACCACGCCCTGCGTGCTCGTCGTGCCGTGGGCGGCGACCGTCGCCGACGCCCACGGCAGCCCGTACACGGACGCGACGTCCGGCAGGGCCTTGACCTGGTCGACGACCTCGGGCGCCACGGTGTTCGGCATATCGGTGCGCAGGATGTAGTCCGCGTGCATCTCGCTGACGACGACGTGGCGCACGGAGGCGCTGGTCGAGGCGGCGAGCACGGCCGCGGCGCCGACCAGCGCCATGCCGATGGTCAGCGCGCCCGCGGTGCTGGCGGCGCGGCGCGGGTTGCGGACCACGTTGCCACGGGCCAGCCGCCCGACCGGTCGCCACCAGGCGACGGCCGGCGCGGAGAGCCACCGCACCACCCACGGCACCAGGACCGGGCCGACGACGAGCACGCCGACGACGACGGCCGCGGCCCCGAGCCCGACGAGCAGGCCCGCGCGGTCGGCGGCCGGGCGCAGCACGGCCGCCAGGACCGCGGCCGCACCGGCGGCGACGAGGACGAGGCCCGCCCAGCCGCGGCGGTGCAGCGACCGCTCGTGCACGGTGACCTCGTCGCGCATCGCCTCGACGGGCGGCACCACGGCGGCACGGCGTGCCGGCAGTGCGGCGGCCGCCACGGAGACCACGGTGCCGACGACGAGCCCGATGACGACGGTCGACGCGGTCACCGGCACCTGGCTGGACAGCGTCATGTCCATGCCCCGCAGCACGGCGCCGATGCCCTCGACCAGCCCGAACCCGCCGAGCACGCCGATCGCGGAGCCGGCGACCCCGACGACGGCGGCCTGCACCACGATCGAGCCGAACACCTGCGCCGGCGAGGCGCCCACGGCGCGCAGCAGCGCGAACTCCCGCATCCGCTGGCGCACCGACATGGTGAAGGTGTTGGCGATGATGAAGGCGCCGACGAACAGCGCGAGCAGGGCGAAGACCAGCAGGAACGTCGAGATGAACCCGAGCTGCTGGGCGATGGTGTCGCGGGTCTCCTGACGCAGCTGGGCACCGGTGACCACCTCGGCCCCGGCGGGTGCGACGGACTGCAGCCGCTGGACGAGCTGGGCCGGCGAGACGCCCGGCTGCGCGTAGACGCTGAGCGAGGCGACGGTTCCTGCCGGGGCGAAGTCGGCGCGCATCGTCGCCTCGTCGAGCAGCACGATCGTCGCGCCCGCCATCGGGGCGGAGAAGTCGGCCTCGCCGACCACGGTCACCTCGGTCGCCTTGCCCAGCACGACGAGGTGCGTGCGGTCGCCGACGTGCAGGCCGGACGACTCCAGCGTGTGCCTCTCGAGCATCACCTCGGAGGCGTTGGCCGGGCCCCGTCCCTCGAGGTGGGCGAACGACGGGTCGTCGGCGTGGAACGGGAGCGCGAAGCTGGGTGCCTGCGTGCTGCGCACCGCGGTGCCGTCGGCACCGACCAGCGTCACCGGCCCCTGGATGTCGGCGTTGGCCAGGCGCACGCCCGCGGTCGAGCGGACGGCGTCCAGCGCGGACAGCGGCACGCCCCGGCCCACCGCGCCGGCCGACGTGAGGTCGGTCGCGTTCGAGGTGGTGGGCATCCGGACGTAGGCGTCCGCGGTGGCGGACGCGTTGACGATCTCGTCGAACGTCGAGGAGAGCATGTGGCGCAGGGCGAACGTGCCGGTGACGAACGCGACGCCGAGCGCCACGGCCAGCACCGACATGACGAAGCGGGCGGCGTGCGAGGTGACCGCCCGCAGACCGATGCGGCCCATCACTTCTCCTTGGGGAAGCCGTCGAGCTGCGCGAGCGTGGCCAGCACCGAGGCCTGCGTGGGCGAGGTGAGCTCGGCGACGAGCTCGCCGTCGGCGAGGAACAGCACGCGGTGCGCGTACGAGGCGGCACGCGGGTCGTGCGTCACCATGACGACGGACTGGCCGAGGACGTCGACCGACCGGCGGAGGAAGGCCAGCACCTCACCCGAGGCGTGCGAGTCGAGGTTGCCCGTGGGCTCGTCGGCGAAGATCACCGACGGGCGTGCCACGAGCGCCCGCGCGCACGCGACGCGCTGCTGCTGGCCGCCGGAGAGCTCGGCGGGCTTGTGGCTCAGCCGGTCGCGCAGCCCGACGGCGTCGACCACCTCGTCGAACATCGCCCGGTCCACGGGCCGGCGCGCGATGTCGAGCGGCAGCGTGATGTTCTCCGCCGCGGTCAGGGTCGGGACGAGGTTGAACGCCTGGAAGATGAACCCGATGCGGGTGCGCCGCAGCTTCGTCAGCCGGCGCTCCGACATCGAGGACACCTCGAGGCCGTCGACGAGCACGGAGCCGCTCGTCGGGCGGTCGAGCCCGGCGAGGCAGTGCATCAGGGTGGACTTGCCGGACCCGGACGGACCCATGATCGCGGTGAGCTCACCGCGGGCCAGGTCGACGTCGATGCCCCGTAGGGCGTGCACCTGGGCCTCGCCCGTGCCGTAGACCTTCGTCAGGCCGCGCGCCGAGGCGATGGCCTGGGCCTCGGCGGCTGCGGGGTGGGTGGGATCGAGCTCTGCTGTCGTAGTCACGCGGTCATCGTGGCGGGCCGCTGCCGGTGCACGCATCGGGATTTACCCTGGCTCAGCCCTGATCTGCGAGCCACTGACCTGCGGTGACGTCCGGGAGACCACCCCGGCCGAAGGTCCCGTCCGCCGCCACGGCCAGCGGCGGCGCGCGGTGTGACCTCGCACGTCCTGGAGCCGCTACCCTGGGCCTGCGGATGAGCCAGCCAGGCGGCCGCGTCGGGTGCTCGCACCCGCCGAGGAACGTCCGGGCTCCGTAGGGCAGGGTGGTGGGCAACACCCACCCGGGGTGACCCGCGGGACAGTG